>CAINOM010000097.1 GCA_903851455.1 uncultured Bacteroidota bacterium
AGCCCCGAAGCTGCAGACCTCATAAAGCCATTCATAGATGGCTACATTGCTTCCCGCGCCAAAGTTCAAACCAGGCAATTCAAACCCGCAAAACCAATCGGCAACAACCAGCCACCCGCAAAAGAAACCGTAGACCGCGAAGCCCAACTCGACCTAGAAGACCTCGCGTACTGGGCCGAAAATCCCTCCGAAGCACCAATCAGGGAAACGGCAGAAAACAAAGCAACTGCGCCTCAATCATCACCAACCCCCAACCCTAAAAACATCCCCCACCTCAACCGCGCCCAGCGCCGCCACCTCGCCCGCACAAGAGCAGCAGCTTAGAATTTCAGAGCCACAGAGGGCTCAGCGACTTTGCCTGCCCGAACGGCATGGCCGGGTGGGCGCCTTAGCGGTTAAACAAAATTGCACACGATCGTAAGAATGCGCAATTTCGAAAACACAGATCATTGATTATCAATCAAAGCCTGTGCAAAAATAGTTGAAACAAATGTGCAATTGCAACGCCATATTCATTGCGGATACAGTTATGAAAAGACGATAGATTAGTTACCTGCTTAATCCGCCGATGCAAACTGGCTGCTCACGAAGTTGAGCTTGTCAATAGTGAGCGGCTTGTTGAGGAACATCTTGATGTTGGAGTAAGAATTAGATGTGGTGCGGTCGATAGGGTCGAGCGAAGTGGTGAGGATGATGACGGACATGCTGTCTTTGATGTGGCCGTACTTTCTTTCGAGTTCTGTGAGGAATGCGAAGCCATTCATGTTGGGCATGTGAATGTCGAGGAAGATGAGCTCGGGCATATCTTCGTTGTTGGAGGTAAGCTTGTCGAGCCGCGTCAGCGCTTCCTGCGCCGAGCTGGACATAAAAACCTCTTCAGCGAAACTGCTCCTCTTGACCATTTGTCCCAGAACGTATTGGTCAATCGCGGAGTCTTCAATTGCCATAATTTTCCTGAAAGAAAAGCCCTGTGTATTGTCCATTCCTTTGTTCTTAGCCGATTGGTTAAAAATACGTAAAAATCAGGGGATTAGTATTAATGAATATTAATTATATTAAATTATTTGTGTTTTTTTTTAGTTACCAGTGTTTTATGAAGGTGGCAACTTTTCGTGAGGTAATTAATTCGATGTAATATCGCAGTAAATCGCTCGCAAACGCTCCCGGTAGCTATAGCGACGCGGTCCCCGTATTTTGTTTTAAAGACCGCGGGATATGGGGTTTAATATTTCTAAACTTTCAAACTTGGATGAGTATTATTTATGAGCTTATCAATGGTATTCAGACTGATTTTCGTAAATTACAATAACAACTTAGTTTTACCGGGAAGGAATAAGATATGGCAACACAGATAAGCGAGCCAATAGCCGCTGAGTACAATAAGAACGACGAAGAAGAAAAGAAGATCATTCTGAGGGAGTACCGTGCCCTGCTGCGCTCACTGAAAGAGAGCCTGAAGAAGGGAGATAAAGCACTGCTGCGGCATGCTTTCGAGATAGCAGTAGATGCACACAAAGATATGCGGCGCAAGTCGGGCGAGCCCTACATACTGCACCCGCTGGCGGTAGCAAGGATAGTGGTAGAAGAGATAGGATTGGGCGTAAACTCAGCTATATGTGCACTGCTGCACGACACAGTGGAAGATACCGAACTGACGCTGGAAGACATAGGCCGTGAGTTCAACACCTACATAGCAAAGATCATAGACGGGCTGACCAAGATATCGAACGTAGTAGATATAAAGGCAGACACTACCATACAGGCAGAGAACTTCAGGAAGATATTGTTGACCCTCGCTGATGACCCGCGGGTGATACTCATAAAACTTGCCGACCGCCTGCACAACATGCGCACGCTGGAAAGCATGAGCCGTGATAAGCAGCTGAAAATATCATCTGAAACGACGTACATCTACTCGCCGCTGGCGCACAGGCTGGGCCTCTACGAGATAAAGAGCGAGATGGAAGACCTGGCGCTGAAGTATACGCAACCGGACATCTACCAGGAGATAGCACAGGGACTGAAAGAGACCAAGCGCGACCGTACCCGATACATCAATGAGTTTATCAAGCCCATAAAAGAAGACCTGGTCACCAATGACTTTGACTTTGAGATATATGGCAGGCCCAAGGCCATACATTCCATCTGGAACAAAATGAAGACCAAGCATGTAACGTTTGATGAGGTGTATGACCTCTTCGCGATACGTGTGATCATAAAGTCGCCGCTGGAAAAAGAGAAGGAAGATTGCTGGAAGGTCTACTCCATCATCACCAACTTCTACCACCCAAGCACAGAGCGCCTGCGCGACTGGATAAGCGTGCCCAAGGGAAATGGTTATGAGGCGCTGCATACTACAGTAATGGGCCCCGGAGGTAAGTGGGTCGAGGTGCAGATTCGCACAGAGCGCATGAACGAGATAGCAGAGAAGGGCCTGGCAGCGCACTGGAAGTATAAGGAAGGCGCGGTATCGGCACAGGAGAGTAAACTGGACAGCTTCCTGAAACATCTGCGGGA
>CAINOM010000098.1 GCA_903851455.1 uncultured Bacteroidota bacterium
AACCAACGGCTTTGAAAATATTATTGTGCAGAAGGACAAGGAGATCGTAATACCCGATGATATTTTGTCCGCCTACCTTTCCGCCACGGAGATAACCGATTTCAGAAATGGTGAGACCGGCATATACAGCATTACGGTATTTGCCAAAAAGCCGGCCGCTTGTTGCGCACCGGGATGTTGCAACTAAGTCATTTTATGAAGAGATGTCTCGCCGAATTTTTAGGTACTTATGCGCTGTTGTTTGCGTGCACGGGCTCTGCTATCGTCAATCAGGAGTCGCATGGGGTCATCACGCACGTGGGCCTGGCCATTACCTGCGGGCTCATAGTAATGAGTATGATCTATGCTTTTGGTGAGTTATCAGGAGCGCACTTGAATCCTGCAGTTAGTATAGCATTTACTTTGGCCGGTCGTTTTCCGCCAAAGCAGCTCGTTCCCTATATAGTCAGCCAGCTCGCCGGGGGAATAGCGGCAAGCGTTACATTAAAATTTATGTTCCCGGCAAGTGTGCTGCTCGGCTCCACACTTCCATCCGGTTCCGATCTTCAGTCCCTGGTAATGGAATTTATTCTCACCTTCTTCCTCATGCTCGTCATCATCAACGTGGCCTCGGGCAGTAAGGAGCAAGGTATGTTCGCCGGCCTTGCGATCGGTGCTGTGGTAGCGCTGGAAGTTATGTTTGCAGGTCCCGTGAGCGGAGGTTCCATGAATCCTGTGCGATCTTTTGCACCTGCACTGGTGAGTGGGCGCCTGGAGCATTTATGGATCTATTTAGCAGCCCCGGTTGCAGGAGCAGCGGCAGCTATACCTGTTTTCAAAATTTTAAAGAGTAGTGATAAATGAAGAATGTCCTTTTTGTATGCGTAGAAAACAGCAACCGCAGCCAGATGGCGCAGGCGTTTGCCAATATATATGGCGATGGCGCGCTCAATGCCTATAGTGCAGGCTCGCGCCCATCAGGCGTCATTAATCCTAAGGCAATAGCCGCAATGAATGAGCTTGGTTATAACCTGGCGATGCATCAGTCGAAATCGCTTGATGACATACCAGATGTTACCTACGATTATGTGGTGACCATGGGTTGCGGTGATGCTTGTCCGTTTGTCAAGGCAAAGAACCGTGCCGACTGGGCGATTCCAGATCCCCGGAATATGGACGAGGCCGAATTCAGAAAAGTAAGAGACCTGATCAGGGATAAAGTAAGAGACCTGGTAATGGAGATAAGTACTGTCGATAACTAATATTGGTCTTCATTTTTTTTACCCATATCTACAGTCCTCCATTTGTCTCCGATCACATACAGCAGCTTATATTCGGTATAGGGGTGCTTGAGCGTTAACTCATACCAGTGGCCCATATCCACCATTTTGAGTTTGTAATATTCATTCTCATAGTTAATAGCCCCGAACCCGAACCACCACCACCACGTACCCCATTGGTTCAGCGTAACGTGAATGGTGCTGTCGTTCATCACCGTTACATGCGCGCCGTCATTTGGCGTCTGTATGTTGTATGCAGAAACCTCGTAAACCGGGTTGCTTATTTTCTGCGGCATCACGGCATTATACAGTATTTTAAATTCCCCCTCTTCCCTCGATCCTATCATTTGCACGCCAAAGTAGCACTCCGGCACATTCAGCACCAACACTGTTTTAGAAGGGTCATTAGGAAAGTCATATACCAGGTGATTAACCACGTCTCCCGATACCTTCCACATCTTGATCACCTTGTGCGTAAAGTACAGGTTGATGAGTGCATACATGCACCAGATTACTACGGCCACTGCCGTATAAGAAATATAGCTTACTAACAGGGTAAGCAAAACATAAGCAAATGCATCTATTACATAAGTATACCGGTCATAGATCACCACGAATGAATCCGGGAACCACACGGGTATCAGCAAAGCAGTAGAAAATAACACAAAGAGAAACAGCAAACTTGCCGCCCGGCCCTTCGCAGCCATCTTCTTAAATCGAAAAACGATCAGCGAAAGCATAATGGTAACCAATACATAAAAAACCAACAGTGCCATTGTCGACTCGCAGATATGATAGATCTTATGGCGAGCATCGTCCGTAAAATAGCGGCCAAAGAACAGTATGTGAAAGATATATTTTAATGGTTTTGAGAAGCTCTCTGCTGATGCATGCACGCTGGTAGTGCCCACATGGCCTATCCCCGAATGATAAATTAAATTCAGTACCACCAGGTGTTGTCCAAATAACAATATCTGCGGAACGATAAAATAAAGCAGGCTCTTTTTAAAGGTCGGCTTATCGCAGCTTAGCGCAAGCCGGTAATATGAACATAGCAATAACGTAAACAAAGGTGTGAGGTAAAATACCTCCAGCGAGTAGGTGGAGAGAAAAAACAATACCCCTGCTATCCATGCATACTTAGGCTTTGAAGTTCGCATAAACTCCTGGACGCATAGCAGGATAAGCAGGATCAAAAGCAGCCCCTGCAAATAATGGAACGATGGCTCCCAGATCACCACCTCTGATATGTGGGGGCAGATACAAAACAGCAGGCTGCCCGCGAAGGCAATAAGCATACCATTCTTTATTTGTGAATCAGCAAAAAGGTTTCGGCACAATACAAACAGCAGGTACCCGTTCACAGCCTGCATGGTAACATACAGCAAATGCCATGGCCACGCTTTCCCGCCAAAGAACTGGTAGAAAGTCCACGTCACCATCTGCGTGAACTGGTACAGGCTGGGGATATGCGATTCTGTACGGTTCACATAATCCCAGAACTTCATGGTACTTACATTCTTCACCCAGCCGGGAAAATCACCCACACGCCCTGCTTTGGCTGCAGGCAGATAGAGGATGAAGACAACTACCCAGAATGCGCAGAAAATAGCCAACCACGACTTGAAGTAAACATCGTATCGCTCTTTCGCAGTGGAGGAATCTGGAGTATCGGATCTCATTTTGCCTTTGGACTAAAGGTAATACAATAAAAACATCAGGCTATGGCTCATATATCTCTTTAATTCTGGTCAATATTTTTCTTATCCCAGTCCACAACCTTCCATTGGTCGCCAACCTGGTATAGAAGCATATATTGCTTTGCAGGATGCTTTAATATGAGGTTATACTGGTGCCCTGCATCTACCATATCTATTTTATAGTCATCGTTTTCATAGCTGAAACCTCCGTGGTCATTGTACCACCACCAGGTGCCCCATTGGTTCAGCATTACGTTTACAAGTGTGTCATTATGCACATTTACGTGGGCTCCATCATAAGGGTGCTCAAGGTTGTACGAAACGGCATCATACATTTTATTGTTTATTTTTTGTGGTAGGAATAGGTTGTGCATTTGCTTATACTCGCTCTCGCCAATTGCCCGTATCATAAGGCAGCCCTTCAGGCATAGCGGGCAATTTAATAATATGACGGTCTTATCGCCCGCATCAGGAAAGTTATGGAGCAGTTTGTCGGTGATCAACGCCGACTCATGCCAGTCATTGTTGTTCGTTCGGGTGCCGTAGATATTTAGAATAATAAATACAGAGAGTAAAGTAATGCTCACGTACCTGGGCAGGTAACTTACCGCAATGGTCAGTGTTACGTACGTAACGGCCGCAGGGAAATAGGCGTACCTGTCAAATAGAACGCGTAAGATATCATAAAACCAAAGGGGCGCTGTGAAAGCAAACAATAATACGTCCCAGGAAAGTACCAAAACCAGTACTTTCGTCTTAGGGCTTAGCTTGTTAAACCGTGCAATTAAGATACCGGATATTAAAATAAAACAGCAGTAAAATGGTACAATGAATTTCGCATTTTCGAATAGATGGTATGCTGCCTGCCTGTTTGTATTAGAAAAGAAACGCCCCAGGAGAAGAATATGGAAAAGATACTTTGGAGGGTTTGTGAGGTACATATAAATGTCGGCTGTTTTCACACTTAGTGAGTGAGGGGGATGGCTCCCATAGACCTTAAGGAAAATACAGATCGCCGCGCACAAAAAAATGATTTGTGGCAATAGGAACGCCGCAACAGACTTTTTAAAAAGCACCTTGTCTATATGCCTCGTTCGGTAGTAATATAGCAGGAGTGTCAGGGTGAAAAAAGGAGTGAGGTAAAACAGTTCCAGGGAATAAGTAGACAGAAAGTATAAAATCGCAGAAAGATAATAGTAACGCCTACGCTGACTATGCAAATAAGCCTGGGTCCAGTTTAAGATAAGCAGCATCATCAGCAACGATAGGGAGAAGTGAAAGCAGGGTTCATAAACAACTACTTCGGATGCATAAGGGCTTATACAAAAAAGTAAGGCCCCGGTAAACGAGATCATAAAGTTCTTCCCATCACTAGCGTCAGACAGGAGCCGGCTTATTATTTTGTACAGCAGAAAAGAGCAGGCAACGTGCATTGTAAGTTGTGTTAGGTGCCATGCCCAGGCATTTACGCCAAATAATTTGTACAAAACATACGTGACAATTTGCGTGAATTGGTACAGTACTTTTACTCCGCAAATATTCCAGTTTATATAATCGAGGAAAGATGAATTTCTCACGTGTTCCAGCCACGCTGGAAAATCACCAACCATGCCGGCTTTCGCCGCCGGTAAATAGAGTATAAATGCGGTGATCCATAAAATGGAGAATACCAGTGCATTATTCGCTGCTATGGACTTCACTGATTTTATCCTATCGAAATGCATGGTCAGAGGTGTTTTTGTAGAAAAATAGCAAAATTAATTTGCTGTTGGATTTGTGGCCTGGTCATTTTGCAATCGCTCATTCACTACATCCAGCCATAGCTGCTTTCCTTTGAAGTTCCAATGCGTATCTCCGGATAGATAGTATACCTCGGTCGAGCTCTTAAATGGCGTGTATATATCTATCACTTTCATCCTCAGCCGAGGATCTTTTTGTACTGACGGTATCAGGTCATTATATCCGTCCGGCTGCATGATGGTTGCCGAATTCGGTATTATGGATACATATACCTCCGAAAAACCCGCCGCCTTGTAATGATCATAGACTTTGTTCAGCATTTCAACGATACGTGCACGCTCCTCCTGCGTTACCGGATAATATGAACTGCCAACATCTGTTTTGCTGACGGTTTCCTTAAAGAACAGGAATTTACGGTCGTTCGAAATAACGACATCGCCCGATGCCCGGTTGAAAACATAGTAATTCAAGGCCGCCTTATACTCAAATATCGGCATCATAAATTCGTAATTAAAGAGATTGAACTGCAGGTTTTGATTGATGTATTTGTTGAAAAAGTCGTGCACGTCAAAAGATGGAACAAACGATGCATACCGGATATGCGATTGCTCCGCGATATTCAAATAGGAGATCCTGCGCTCTTTTCGTGACGTATCAAGCACTTCGTCAAACATCTGCAGGCCACTGAAGTAGCTCTGGAGGTATCGTTCGGAAATTTCTATGAGCAGTACGTTTCTTTTGGTTGTGTCCAGGTGATAGCGGCAACCATGTATCCGCTCAAAATAATGGAAGGAAGATAAGCCGGCGAAATTCGAGTCTTTCAGATGCCAGGTAAAGCTGTCGCCATCCAGGTAAAGGTCCGTATTTCTTACCCCGTTATAAAGAGGCGTTTTAAACCCGGTCCTAGGATTTGGTTGGTTAAACATTTTTACCGCATCAAGATAAGACATGCTCACAAGGTCGCCGTTAAGGCACTGGTAAGAACCCCACCAGGCCACCAGGTTCCGTTTATCAGACAGGTAAGTCATCGCTGTGCGCGATGTGGAAGCCCACAGCACAAATAATCCAAACAGTATCAGGAAGTCCCTGGCAATCTTCTTTAGCATACTTAAAATTGAAAGTAAATAAATTGATTTTCAGAAAATACACCTAAGTAATAGCATGCCATCACCATAATTAACGTATAACAATAAAAGAGCGTGTTCTCCTTGATATAGTGCGTTGGAAGGTATTTTTCGCGGGCGAGCAATACGCCTATAATAAACACGGAAAACGCCAGCTCTGCCCTCGATACCCCAAGATAATAAGACCCGCCTCTGAACGCAAAAATATCCTTGATATACCCCGTTGCCGCAGCTAAGTTTTCCGATCGGAAGAATATCCAGAGAAATGTAACGAGAACGAAATTCAGCGCGATGCGAAAGGCCAAATTCAGTCCGGCTCTTTTTTCGCCCTCCTGCCGCCGCTCCCAGGTAAGTAATACGACCAGGACGCCATGCAGCAGGCCCCATACAATAAAGGTCCAGTTAGCTCCGTGCCAAAGCCCGCTTACCAGGAAAACGATCAATACATTAAGCTTATGCCTGAATGCGCCTTTCCGGTTCCCGCCCAGGGGTATATACAGATAGTCACGAAACCAGGATGACAAGGAAGTGTGCCACCTGCTCCAGAAGTTGCTGATAGTGTGGGCCAGGTAGGGCTGGTTGAAGTTTTCCACCAGCCGTATATTCATCATTTTAGCAGCTCCTATGGCAATATCGGAATAGCCCGAAAAATCACAATAGATCTGGAATGAATAGAACATTGCGGCTATGAATAGCGCCAGGGACGACGTTTCATGAGCGTGGCCATAGGCTCTTTCTACGATCATCGCCAGCCGGTCCGCTATTACTGCTTTTTTAAAAAAGCCCCACAGCATCCGGGCAAGACCTTCTTTTACATTATCCCAGTTATATGCCCGGAACTCGTGCAGTTGCGGTAAAACGTTCTGTGGGCGTTCTATAGGGCCCGCCACCAGCTGCGGGTAAAACATTACGTAGAGCGCATACACCAGGAAGTTCTTTTCTGCTTTCTGATTCTTCCGATACACTTCTATGGTATAGCTCATCGCCTGGAAGGTGTGGAACGACAAACCTATAGGCAGGGCTATCTTCAGCATCGGCAACGTCACCGATTTGCCAAATAACAGCGCCCCGGAATGAATATTGTCGATAAAGAAGTTGTAGTATTTGAATACAGCGAGCACGCCTATGTTGGCAATAAGGCTCACCACAAGCCATCCTTTGCGAGCGCTCCCTTCATTTCTTTCTATAAGAAACCCTGCGAAATAGTCCACGATCACCGTTCCTCCGAGTATAAGTATATACTCAGGTATGAACGACATATAGAAGTAGCAGCTGGCCAGCAGCAGGAGTAGTATGCGGCCCTTCTGCTGCTTCATCCGGAAGAACCATAGTGTTACCACCATGAAGAAGACCAGGAATTGTAGGGAGTTAAATGTCATTCGCTATTAATATTTCGCTGTCCTTTTTTGCTTTGGTCCCTTAAAATATTATTTACCAGCTGCAGCCACGCCTGCGCGCCCTTATTATTCCATTGTGTATCTCCCGCCCTGTACAATGATGCCGGTTCTTTGCTCTGCTTAAAAAGCGTATACAGATCAATAAAAGGCATCTTCAGCCCGCTGTCATTTTGTACCAGCGGTATCAGGTTGTTGTACGGGCCCGGCTGCAAAATACTCACTGGGTTTGGAACCACTGAAAGGTATATTTCGGCAAATCCCGCCTGTTTATAATAATCATATATCGTGTCCAGCGAAGCTACTATTGTTTTTGTTTCATTTTCCGCCAGCTGGGCGTAGCTGCTGCAAATATTGTTCTGTGCAACGGTCATCTTGTAAAACAGGTAGTCCCCATTATCGGAGATAACGACATCGCCGGACGCCCGGTTGAACAGTTTGTAATTTAATGCCGCCTTCACCTGCCTCGGCAATATCAGGAAATTATAGTTGAACAGATGGTATTCCAGGTTTTGGTTGATATGTGGGTTGAACAACAGGTCGGTAAAATTGAGTGACGTAGTTGTAGGTTTTTTGGGTCGCTTTGCCGCCAGTGGATGCAGCGCATCGTCGTGACCATTTATCCTGAAATTTGATATCATCCCAGCCGTTCTGAACCGTTCCCGCATGAACCGCTCAGACACTTCTATGATCATGATATTCCGTTTCGCCGGGTCTAAAGTGTACTCATGAGTGTCATACCGGAAGTGGAAAATGAAACTGTCAAGGCATGCAAAAGTGCCTTTCGGCATTTCCGCCACATAGCTGTCTCCATACAGGTATAGGTCTATATTTTTGTTCCCTTCACCACTCAGATCTTTGAAGTCGTAGTCTTTTTGTTCGCGAAATTTTTTAACCTGGTCCAGGTACGACATCGTAGTAAGGTCACCCCACTTGCCTCTTTGCTGCCCCCACCACAGATCATGGTTCGCTTCGTAGGATCGGCGGTCTTCTATTTGTTCCGACAGGCTTTTTGAGGTAGCAAGAACAAGTGCGGTAATGCCGGTGAGCACAGCCAGGTATGCAATGATTTTTTTCACCAGCATTTAGTTCCTTGTTTTGAAAATAGCTTTACTCATGATCTAGGATAGCCGCAAAAAAATAAAAGCCGTCTCTACAAAGAAACGACTTTTATACTTATTTTATTATTTAACGACTACCTCATAAACAGTAGCTCACGGTACTTCGGTAGCTGCCACAGCTTATCATCCACCACCAGTTCCAGATTATCTGCATGGTAGCGTATTTTATCAAAGTATGGTTTCACCTCGTGGCAATACTTCAGTGCGCGTTTGTGGAAGTCGGCTATTTCGTTGGCTTTCTTGCGTGCCGCCAGCATAGCTTCCACATTGTCGTTCACGCCCTGTATATGGCCGCTGATCGTTTCTATCAGGTGCAGCTGGGCTTTGTAGTTCTTCTTGTCGAGGCCTATGTCCTTCAGTCCGCGCACATTGTCGATCAGCGAATTCTGGTAAGTGATCGCTGCGGGCAGCACATGGTTAGTAGCCAGGTAGCCCAGCAGGCGTGCTTCTATCTGCACCTTCTTCACATAGTCTTCCAGCATTATTTCGTGGCGTGCTTCCAGTTCGCGCTTGCTGTAGATGCCGTTATCATAAAACACCTGCTTGCCCTTATCTGTCACAAATGCGTCAAGCGCTTCCGGTGTGGTCTTAAAGTTGTTGAGGCCGCGGCGTGCAGCTTCTTCAGCCCATTCAGCGCTGTAGTTGTCACCTTCAAAGCGTATCTTCTTAGACTTTGTAATGTAGTCGCGCAGCACCTGCAGCACCGCTATTTCTTTCTTGTCTCCCTTTTCTGTGAGCGCGTCCACATCCTTCTTGAACTGTTTCAGCGTCTCCGCCATTATTGTATTCAGCACCACCATCGGCGAAGCGCAGTTAGCAGAAGAACCTACAGCGCGGAACTCGAATTTGTTCCCCGTGAATGCAAATGGGCTGGTACGGTTACGGTCCGTATTATCCATCAGCAGTTCTGGTATCTGCTTGTGTATATCCAGCTTCAGTATCACTTCATCCTGCTCGCTGAATTTTTCCTTCACCCTTGTCTCTACCTCGTCCAGCACATCGCTCAGGTACTTGCCTATGTATACGGAGATGATGGCGGGAGGAGC
>CAINOM010000099.1 GCA_903851455.1 uncultured Bacteroidota bacterium
ACGGCCGAACCTACGAGGAAGGTAAAAAAATAGGGTGGCGCGATGGCTTCAGGGCTATCTATTGCATCATCAAGTACAACCTCTTTAAAAAATAATATTTCAGCCTTAAAACCATTTAAAATGCCTGTAATACTGCCTGTTAAAGGGATTCACCCTCAGATACCGGAAGGATGTTTCATTGCCCCAAATGCTACGATAGTAGGCGATGTGATAATGGGTGAAGACTGCAGCATATGGTTCAACGCCGTAGTGCGCGGCGATGTGAACAGCATAAGGATAGGTAATAAAGTGAATATACAGGATGGTGCCTGCATACACTGCACTTACGAAAAGACCAAGGTACATATAGGCAATAACGTGTCTATTGGTCATCATGCACTGGTACACGGCTGTACAGTAGGTGACAATGTGCTTATTGGCATGGGTTCTATCGTTATGGATAACGTGGTTATAGGCGAAAACAGCATTATTGCTGCAGGTGCCGTAGTGCTGGAAGGCACACAAGTGCCGGCAGGAAGCATATATGCAGGGGTTCCGGCCAAAAAAGTGAAGGATATAAGCCCCGAATTGCTGCGTGGGGAAGTGGAAAGAATAGCCAATAACTACCTCATGTACAGTTCCTGGTTCAAATAAATCATTCCGGCCACACTTCCAATCAACAATTATTATTTGTGAGTTGAATGAGGATAACCTCCGCTACTGGCGCGGTTTTTAACGCGTTCTTAACTCCAAGATATAAAGATTATTCTTGCCTTGAAGCGCTAAAAACCCTTAAATAGCGCTAAAATAAATGTTGAAAAGCTATTGTTTTTTCGAAATCACGATTATATTTGCATGCTAAACACAAACACACTCGGATATGAAAAGACTGATCCTCGCTTTATTAACTGTAGGAACTTTGGCTACTACTGCTGCTAACGCACAAGAGCCTAAAAGCATTCTTTGGTACGGAGATGTGAATCTTAACACTGTAAAAGATTCTACTCAGGCTACCAACGCTGTATCTAAAACTACCAACTGGGACATAACAACCGGTGTTGGTTATCAGTTTAACCGCAACTGGACATTAGGTATCAACCTCAGCTGGGGCCAAATGGCACAGAAGACTGTAGGTGGTGACAAAAATACTTTCAACTCTTACCACGTAGGTCCTTTCGCTCGTTATTCTCATTACATCGGTCGTAGCGAAACTTTCTTCTGGTATACACAATTAGACTTCAACTACGAAGGTGGTTATCATACTCACGAAGGTGATGCAGCTGATGCAAAACACAGCGGTATCTATGTTGGTGCATATCCAGCACTGGGTATCAATGTTGGTCGCAGCCTTTGCCTGAACTTCAACATCGGTGGTATCAACTACACTACTGACAAGTACACTACTGCTACTTATGCTATCAACACTTTCAACCTGAACTTCGGCCACACAGTGGTTCTGGGTATCAGCAAAAACTTTAACACAGGCCACAAGATGCACAGCCATCATGAGCCGGGCGACGAAGTTCACCACCGCAAGATGGAAAAATCTGACGATGATGACGATAGCGCACCAAAGCCAAAGAAAAAAGAGCGCAGCCGCGATGATGACGAGTGATCCTCATCTAACTCTCAAAAAAAATATCAAGAACGCCTCTGTAATACGGAGGCGTTTCTTTTTATATTACACGTTGAAAAATGATTTGATACCGCAATAATAGATTCCCTATTTTCACGTTAGTTTACCAGTTACATGTCTGCTATGAAGATAACCGCATTTTTACCTTTACTGTTCATTTGCTCCCTGCTGCACGCGCAAGAAATGCCTGCGCCAAAACCGACACCCGCAAAGGTGGTTAAGCCTGACACTATACGAAATGCTTTTGTTGCCAGATCTGTAATCGGCACACTGGCCATTGGCTTCGGAGATAATTACCGCAGTGGTTATACCTACCCTTCAGGGTTCGCGAAAAATAACATTACTGGCTTCGTTCCTGTTTCTGCCAAGCTGGATTATGCTGTAAGCAAGAAAGTAACCATAGGGGCAGCATTTATGTATGATGCGTTTACCAACAATTATTTTCAGCTATATCAGGGCAACGGTATTAACTACACCCGGGGCCGGACCGATAATGTGCACATCTTTGGTGCGGGGCTTGCTGCTTATTACCATTTCAGCACAGCACTACACATCAAGCGCCTGGATCCTTTCATTGGTGTTGGCGTATCGCTCATTAATTATAAGCAGAGTGCCTTTCCACAGGGAGATAGCACCACATCAAGAACAGAACATCCTGTTACCGCTTCTATAAAAGTAGGAGCGCGTTACTTCATCTCTAACCAGGGTAGTATTTATGCAGATCTGGGTTACGAAAAACAAAGCCTGTTTAC
>CAINOM010000100.1 GCA_903851455.1 uncultured Bacteroidota bacterium
TATCCGCTACGGTATCGGGCTGGAGCATGATGGCTACACGCCTTCCGATTTCAGCACACCGGACATACTTTATGGGGACAGGCCGTTTGCAGCTTGTTTTTTCTTAAAAACGTTTCTTATTGCAACTGACCCGGTAAAAAAGCAGCGTTTCTCAACGACGCTAAATACAGGCGTAATAGGGCAAGCCGCAGGCGGCATGGAAATGCAAACAGCAATACACCGCTGGCTGAACAACATAACGCCCCATGGCTGGCCAAACCAGATACATAATGACGCGATACTCAATTACCAGGTGAACTATGATAAGCAGCTGGTGTCAGTTGATCACTTTCTTTCAATAGAGGCGGATGCGATGGCCCGTGCGGGAACACTTAGCGATAAGGTGAATATAGGTACAACACTGATGTTCGGCTATTTCGATTCGCCCTTTACTACAACCATAGCAGCAGGTAGTAATCTGAGGGTTTACGCGTACGAACATGCAGCAGTGAACGCAGTAGGATATGATGCGACGCTTGAGGGCGGCTTATTCAACCGAACCAGCCCGTATACCATCAGTGCGAAAAACGTTACACCATTTGTTTTCGAAAACCGGTTTGGCTTCGTGTTGCAATACCAGCGCTTTTGGCTCGAATATTTCCAATCGTTACTCAGCAATGAATTTACTACCGGAAACTACCATATGTGGGGTGGTGTGCAAATAGCGTTTGGACTATAGCCGGTCAATGCAGATGGTATGATTGGGATAAATAATTTAGATTTGTGCAAATAACTTAGTCTTTGTCTGCACTGATCTATTATATAACCCTTCCGTTCATTTACCTCATTTCCGTCCTGCCTTTCCGGGTACTTTATTTATTTTCAGACGTTATCTATTTAGTTCTCTATAAGGGCTTTGGTTACAGGAAAGCGGTTGTGCTGCAAAACCTGCACAACGCATTCCCCGAAAAGACAGAAAAAGAGATCGGCACAATATGCGATGCCTTTTACCACAATCTATGCGATTTTATGGTAGAGGCATTTAAGATACTTACCATCAGCAAGGAGGGCATCTTGAAGCGCTGCAGGATGACCCTCGAGTGCAAATCTGTTTTTGACAAATTCGCGGATGAAAACAAAAGCGTGATCATGGTTATGGGCCACCTGGGCAACTGGGAGTGGGCCGGCCATCCGTTTAGGCTGCAGTGCCGGCAGCAGCTGGACGTACTTTATCATCCACTTTCCAATAAGTATTTCAACGGGCTTATGTACCGCATGCG
Source organism: uncultured Bacteroidota bacterium (assembly GCA_903851455.1). GTDB lineage: Bacteria > Bacteroidota > Bacteroidia > Chitinophagales > Chitinophagaceae > Nemorincola. The sequence continues at coordinate 1,260 of CAINOM010000100.1, forward strand.
CAGCCGCTTTGGGACGAGGATGATGCCGATGAGAACAGCTTACAAAGAAATGCTGGCACATAGAAACGAACTCACCGCAACGGTGTTTATATCTGACCAGACACCAATGCCGGAAGCGGCCTACTGGACCACTTTTCTGAACCAGGACACCCCCATATTCAAGGGCACCGAGGTCATCGCAAAAAAAATGAACCTGCCTGTGGTATATTGCTCTATAACAAAAGTAAAACGAGGATACTACGAAATGCATGCCGAGGTGCTGGTGACCGCCCCTGTAACAACCGCTGAAGGCGAGATATCAGAAATGCATACCCGAAGGCTTGAAAAAGATATTGTAGCAATGCCGGCATCGTGGCTGTGGTCGCACAGACGGTGGAAGTATAAGCGGCTGGTCAGTGAAAAAAAACGGGAAGTAATTACTTAATAGCTAATCCACCAGCATGAGAAAGATAATCGGAGTTTTATTTTTAACCGCTGCATTTGCAGTAAATGTATTTGCCCAGGAAACAGGCTTGCAGGAAGGACTTGCGCTTAAATACCTGGTACACCTTCCCACTGAAAAAACTGGGCATCCGCCGGTTATCATTTTATTGCATGGCTATGGCAGTGATGAAAAAGACCTGCTGGGGCTGTGTAGTTTCTTCCCGAAGAACTACCTTATTATTTCCGCAAGGGCGCCCTACCCTTTGCCGGGCGGCGGTTATGAATGGTACGAAATGACCGAGGTAAAAGGTCAGCATGATGGAGATGCTTCGCAGCTGGCTAACAGTATGGACCTTGTTAAGAAATTCATACCCCAGATAATTGCGAAGTACAAGACCGACCCAAAACTAGTCTATTTGATGGGCTTCAGCCAGGGAGCCATCATGAGTTACCGGGTAGGGCTTACCGCGCCAACTATGCTGCGGGGCATCGGTGTACTTAGCGGCACTATCTACCCCTCGCTGAAGCCAATGATCAAAATGACGCCGGCATTGAAACAGCTCAGAATATTCATAGCACATGGTAATGCAGATAACCGCATCTCATTTGAAGATGGCAGCCGCGCTTTCGATTATCTCACCAGCATTGGCCTAACGCCCGATTTTCATTCTTATGAAGGGATGGGGCACACCATAAGCAAGGAAGTGATGGCGGACCTGGTGAAGTGGTTAAAGCAGTAATGCTAATTGCCGACCGGGGCAAAAGATAACACAAAAGTAATCTTCTCTTAACAGCCGCCCTTTGCTGTAATCTTAATTTTGCCGTTTATTTTCAACTATCCGGGGAATTAAGATATGCATTCGATCACAGGCATTTACAAGTACGCAAAACACCTACTATTTACAGGATTATTTTCTGCAATACTTCCACACACAAACGCACAGACTGTGCACATACTGTTTGACGCAACGAAAGCGGAAATGGCCGGCAATGCTGATTGGGTGATCGACTATGATGCTACTACCCTGGGCGTGGGCTCCAGCGGGCCATACCTGACTTCTTCCGGCCACCAAAGTAATCCTCAGCGAATTCCTACCCCGCCACAGAGCGGCATTACAACAAGCACTACCGAGACCTACTGGAGTGGGGCGTTGTCTGCATGGGCAGTAGACTGTGCCAAGAAAGGCTACGTGGTAGAGACACTACCCTGGGACGGCCAGATCACTTATGGCAACACAAGCAATGCGCAGGACCTGAGTAATTACGAGGTTTACATAGTAGACGAACCCAATCTCGTTTTTACTGCCACAGAAAAAACTGCTATGATACAGTTTGTACAAAACGGCGGCAGCCTCTTTATCATATCAGACCATAACGGCAGCGACCGCAACGGCGATGGATGGGACTCACCACATATCTGGAACGATATGTTCAGCAACAACAGTGTTTCCGTCAATCCGTTCGGCATCACTTTCGATCTGGCAGATTTTTCACAGACCACTTCAAATATCTCCGCCGCAGCAAGCGACTCGATCATACACGGGCCGATGGGCAATGTATCAGAGGTACAGTGGTCGGGCGGAACAACAATGACGCTGGACCCGACAAAGAATCCTTCGATAAAAGGCGTGATCTTCAAGACAGGCGCTGCTGCCGGCAACACCAATGTTATGACCGCTTACGGCAGATATGGAGCCGGTAAAATTGCCGCTATCGGGGACAGTTCGCCCACTGATGACGGAACAGGAAACCCCACATGCACGTTGTATACCGGCTATTACGGAGACGCTGCCGGCAATCACCAATTATTATTGATGAACATTACCATCTGGCTCGCTGAAAAAAATTCCACTTCGTCAGCATCGGTTACGTCGCTTGCCGGCGGCAATGAACAGATATCCGTTTACCCCAACCCTTCAACGGGGCTTGTGCACCTTGCGCCAGGCCTGGACCTTACTAATGCAGTGGTCTCGGTTTGCAGTGTAACAGGCGTAGAAGTTTATCATCGGCAATTGCAGTCGTTAAGCAAGGATGAGCAAATCTCATTGTCACTGCCTAAGGGATATTATTTCGTCAAAGTCGCCAGTGCAGAGATGGTCCAGACATCGGCAGTAACAGTATACTAGGTCTAAGTGAAGCGCGGTTAATAATAACAGGAATGAACAGGCGGTATAGAATTTTGATATTGTCATTGCTTATCCTCGTTGCCAGCCGGGTTGAAACGTCTTACGCCCAGATAACGGTGTCGGGAGGACAGACCCCATCGGCACTCGCACAAAAACTCGCCGGACAGGGAGTTACAATAACAAACGCCACGCTTCATTGTGCTTCTGTAGCAAATGGATTCTTTAATTGTGTCGGTGGTATACTCGGACTCGATAGCGGCATAGTACTTACCACGGGCCTGGCAGCCACGTCGGGCACGAATTATGGCATCAACGGATATTCGGCTGCACTGGCAAGCAATAACAATGGACTTCCCGGCGATGCCATGTTAACGACATTAGCCGGCCAGGCCACCATCGACGCATGCGCGCTGGAATTTGATGTAACACCAAATGGCGACTCTATCAAATTCAGTTACGTATTCAGCTCTGAAGAGTATATGAATGCCGTATGTGGCCCGTACAATGACGCGTTCGCCTTCTTCATATCCGGTCCCGGCATTTCCGGCAACGAGAACATGGCCCTGGTGCCGGGGACAAGCATACCTGTTACTATCAACAGTATCAATAACGGAATACCCGGCAGCACAGGCCACTTATCGAACTGCACATCCATGGGAGCAGGCTCTCCGTTCACTGCCTATTACATTGACAATACAAATGGACTCATGCTGACGCACAAGGGCCTGACATCCGTTTTGCAGGCGCAACATGCGGTAACACCCTGCACTACCTATCACTTAAAATTAGCGATAGCCGATGCCGGCGACCCACTCTATGACTCGGGTGTATTCCTGAAGGCAGGGAGCTTATCCACCGGCACTTTCAACGTAAATGCGCTTGCGGCACTGTCTTATGATACTGCATCACTCCTCTGTGTAAAGGGCTGCCTTCCGGGGCGGTTTCGCGTCAGGCGGTCAGAAACATCTACAGAGGCAAAGACAGTACGATTGACCACAGCCGGCACTGCTATAAGCGGCGTTGATTACAGCGCTGCACCAGATAGCGTAGTGATACCCGCTAACCAATTATACACAGACCTCATCATTAATGGCCTTCCAACACCGGCCAATGGCCCTAAGTCATTGCAACTGTTCATTCATTCGCCCTACTTCTGCACAGGCACCAACAGCATTGTAGACAGTGCCACAATAGTTATTTACGATACCCTCCACATCAGCATGCTGACTCCTGACACGACTATCTGCGGTAATGAGCAGGTGCCAATAAATGTGGCCGGCGACAGCTTTCTTTTTTATAACTGGACTCCGGCCGCGGGACTCAGTAATGCCGGCGTCAGTAACCCGATAGTGTATACATCTGCAACCACTACCTACCAGGTAACGGCAGTATTGCCGGGCACCTCTTGCCCTTCAAAAACAGCGCAGGTCACATTCAATGTTAAACTAACCCCACAGATCATACTAAGGCCGGACACAACGGTTTGTTACAATACAAACGTAACTTTTGATGCTGCAGCCACGCAACCCAATTCATACTACAGTTATTCATGGACAGGGCCCGCTAATTTCACATCGACGGCGCTGGACCCGGAGATCAACGAGACCGGCCCAACCAACACCGGATCGTATACGATTACCGTGCGCATAGACACCAACAACTGTACAGCAACCGCTTCCGAAAATCTTGCAGTAACCACGCCGGATACCCCGTCCGTGGTTTCCCCTGTACTCTATTGCCTTAACAAGAGTGCGGATTCACTCCAGGCCACCGGAACACGCCTGCTGTGGTATACGGGCTCCAGTGCTACGCCAGACAGCATTGCACCCATACCTCCTACCAACGATGTTTCAACTTACGCTTATTACGTTACGCAAACCCTTGGCAATTGTGAAAGCCCTAAAGCCGGCATTGAAGTGGAAGTAAAAAAATGCTGTGACGGTAACATTTTTATCCCGAATGCGTTCACTCCGAACAATGACGGTCTTAATGACAAGTTCGAAGCGATAATGGATTATGGCTACCGGATCAACAGCATGTACATTTTCAACAGATGGGGGCAGATCGTTTACTCGGGCCTTAAAGGCAGCTGGGACGGAAATTTCGGCGGCGCACAAGCGGAAACAGGAACCTATTTCTACAAGATCAGTTTCGGCTGCATACTGGGAGGTTCTACAGAGCGAGCCGGAGACGTAACCTTGATCAGGTAAAGCGCGGCTTAATAGTAACATAACATAATGGTAACCGCACCCGATCAATACAAGCACCGATAGTCGATAATTTTGCCGCTCGAAATTCTTTACAATTATTTAAACTACTGCAATGCTCAAAAAACTAATCTTATTTCTATCTATCGTGATTTCTATAAAAGCAAATGCAGGTAATAAAATAAAAATCTATTTCAATCATCCCGTAAACACAACCGTTTCAAGTGGCGTAGATGCCACCTATCTTTCGGGTGCGGTGAGCGCAGATACGATCGTTGCTTACATCAATCGTGCAAAATACACCCTTGACATAGCGCAGTTCGAATACCAACAAGACACTTACTATGGGGCATATGCTAACATTGCCGCGGCCGTAGACAGCGCTTATGCCCGCGGAGTAACCGTAAGGTGGATATTCGACAGCAGCGTCAACAACAGCGGTCTGACCTCTTTGAATTCGTCCATTCATACACTGGGCAGACCCGTAAGCTCCGGTATCATGCACAACAAATTTATGATCATCGATGCCAACTCTACCGACCCTAATGACCCGATAGTGTGGAGCGGATCATTTGACTGGACCAGCGAGATGATGCATTCGGAATACAACAACATGCTTTTCCTGCAGGACCAGGCACTGGCACAGGCATATACTGCCGAATTCAACGTGATGTGGGGAAGCACAACTGCTATGCCTAATGCCGCTACCGCAAAATTCGGCCCTGCAAAAAGTGATCTTGGCGCGCATACTTTCCACATAGATGGTCACCTGGTGCAGTTATACTTCAGCCCGTCTGACGGCACCAACAGCCAGATCGAGACGGCCATCTCCTCCGCGAACACCGACCTCTATTTTGGTATGTATACCTTCACAGAAACAGTGGATGCCAATCTCATCGTATCGCGCTACAATGCGGGCGTATATGTATCGGGCATAGATGACAGCTACAGCAATTCCTATACCCCGCACAGCATCTTTACGTCTAACCTTGGCAGCCACTTTATTGTTTACAGCGGCAGCGGGGTTTACCATGCGAAAGAACTGATCGTAGACCCTTCGGACACTTGCTCCGATCCTCTGGTGCTGACCGGTTCGCACAACTGGACTTCATCTGCTGATAATAACAACGATGAAAATA
>CAINOM010000101.1 GCA_903851455.1 uncultured Bacteroidota bacterium
ACGCTCCTGCAGGTAGCAATTGCCTTTTCCTTGTTTCCTGTTTCCAGCTGGTCTTTTATACGCGCCATAAACGACGGGTCCACAACAGAAGCCTTACGTATCGCCATGTATCGCTCGGCAAATACATATACCAGTATCAGCGAGCAGAACAACAGTGGTATCATCAGCGCACCGCCTTCCATCAGAAGGTGGAAAAGAGAAATTTTCTCAGCTGCAGGAGCCGCGGCAGCAGCAGCCCTGGCAACACTGTCTGCTACCGCAGTCGGAACAGTTGCAGTAGCCTGGAGCAATAAAATATTCAGTATCGACATGTATATGATTTGGATAAACAAATGTAATTAAAAACAGACACCGTATATAAATGGGTTATCCCCATTTCAAACGGCCGATGAGGGCTTGCTGTTTTTGTTAACGCTGCATGGCTGTAATTATTTTACATTACCGGCAAATTAGCCGTATTCATTATTTTATTGTGTGTATTCATATTTAATTGTCTGATAATTCAATAACGCCATGGTTAATAAACTGTGCAAAAGCAATTTAAGGGTTTCCCGTTTTAGATTATCTTTGCACCGCATTCCACAAAAATTACTCTAAATACAGCCGGATCTTATGAACTGGAAACAATCTTTCAGCACTTCTATTGGTAAGAAATTGCAAATGTCCTTAACCGGATTATTCCTCATTATGTTTCTCGTAGTGCATTGTTATATCAATGCGCAGATATTCTACAAGGACGGAGGTACCCGTTTCAAGGAGGCAGCCCACTTCATGGGAACCAATTTTCTTATCCGCACTGTAGAGCTAGGCCTGTTCGCCTTCCTGATACTGCATATTGTTCAGGGTCTTTTGTTGTGGGCAAAGAATCGCTCGCGGAGAAGCATAGGTTACGCAGTCAGCGCAGGCAACAAAACCAGTCCGTGGTACAGCCGCTCTATGGCGCTGCTGGGTACGCTTGTATTGTTGTTCCTCATTCTGCATCTGTCTAAATTCTGGGGACCTAACCGTTACTCACAGACTTTTGGCAGCGGTGAGCTCGATCTTTACACGATGATGCGCGATGAGTTCCAGGTACTGTGGGTGGTGATCGTGTACGTCCTTGGCTGCATCGCACTTGGATGGCACCTGGTGCATGGCTTTTACAGTGCTTTCCAGACTTTAGGCCTGGGCACGCATAAATACAAGGGCTTAATTAAGGCAGTAGGCGTGAGCTTTTCGATCATTGTACCGATAATATTCGCGCTGATGCCCATTTCTTTTTATATGCAGTGGGTGAGCTAGGAAAAGTGTTGCTTGAAAAAGCATTTTTTGTTTTTTGAATTTTGTTTTTTGAATTTGACTTTTAATTATGGCACTAAATTCTAAAATACCTTCCGGTCAGTTAGAGTCCAAATGGACAACCTATAAATCTACCTGCAAGCTGGTTAACCCGGCCAACAAACGGCAGATTGAGATCATAGTTGTAGGTACGGGTCTCGCGGGTGCTTCAGCTGCGGCCTCCCTTGGAGAAATGGGGTACAAGGTCAAAGCATTCTGTTTCCAGGATAGCCCGCGCCGCGCACACTCCATCGCGGCACAAGGTGGTATTAATGCCGCCAAGAATTACCAGAACGATGGCGACAGCACTTATCGTTTGTTTTACGATACTATTAAAGGCGGCGACTACCGTGCGCGCGAGGGCAACGTATACCGCCTTGCAGAAGTAAGCGCGAATATCATAGACCAATGCGTGGCGCAAGGTGTTCCTTTCGCCCGTGAATATGGAGGCCTGCTGAGCAACCGTTCTTTCGGTGGTACACAGGTTCAGCGTACATTTTATGCTGCTGGTCAAACCGGTCAGCAATTACTTATTGGAGCTTACCAGGGCCTTGAGCGCCAGGTGTCGCTTGGCAATGTGGAAATGTATGCCCGCCACGAGATGCTCGAGGTTGTAAAGATCGACGGTAAGGCACGCGGCATCATAGCCCGCAACCTGGTAACAGGCGAGCTGGAACGTCATTTCGGCCATGCAGTATTATTATGCACCGGTGGCTACGGCAACGTATTCTACCTGTCTACAAACGCCATGGGCAGCAATGTGACTGCGGCCTGGAAGGCACATAGGCAAGGTGCATATTTCGGTAATCCGTGCTTTACGCAAATCCACCCAACATGTATTCCGGTTAGCGGTGACCATCAGTCTAAACTGACGCTGATGTCCGAATCGCTCCGTAATGACGGACGTATCTGGGTGCCGAAAGCGAAAGGAGACAATAGAAAACCAACAGATATACCCGAGGAAGAGCGCGATTACTACCTTGAAAGGAGGTATCCGGCATTCGGTAACCTTGTGCCGCGCGATGTGGCCAGTCGGGCCGCTAAGGAGCGCTGCGATGCTGGCTTCGGCGTTGGCTCATCAAAAATGGCCGTTTACCTGGATTTTTCTGCTGCTTTTATCCGTTATGGAAAAGTGGAAGTGGGTAAGCAGGGCAACCACAATGCCGATGCAGCCACCGTCCGCAAATTGGGTGTAGATGTAGTAAAAGAGAAATACGGAAACCTGTTCGATATGTATGCCAAGATCACAGGTGAAGATCCATACATGGTGCCCATGCGTATTTATCCTGCGGTGCACTACACAATGGGCGGCCTTTGGGTAGACTATGAGCTGATGACCAACATACCTGGCCTTTATGCA
>CAINOM010000102.1 GCA_903851455.1 uncultured Bacteroidota bacterium
AGTATTAATGCATGATTTTTTTGAAAGTATGGGGCTAACAACAAGAAAACAGGGGAATACTGCCTGGCGAACTGCGAATCGGCCAAAAATCAAGTGAAAACGTCACAAAAAAGGAAAGCAAATAAGGCTGAATATTAATTTTCCATCTTTATATCGCTAACAATGCTTCTCTTACCTGATGGCGTGATCGTGATCGTTTTGAGGTGTAAGGTTTTGTGCTCGGGAATGGTAAGTAACAGCGGAGCTTTGTACTCAAGATCCGTTTCACCTGGCGCGTACCCATCCAAGGTGTAATGGATCTTTGCACCAGTGACCGGAGGGACCAGTACGACATTAAACTGGTTACCTGCAAGTGTCGTATCCTCGGCTCCGTAAGCAACAGGCACGCGGAAATCAAAACCAGCAGCGTCCAGCTTTGCGAGGTGATGAGCCAGGCGCTCCTGCGAAAAATTCCTGAAATCTTTGTTAGCCGCAGGCGTCCACCCCACCTCTGCAAGCGCCATCATACGTGGCAGCAGCATGTACTCCGCTTTCTCGGGTGTTGCGATGTATTCAGTCCACAGATTGGCCTGCACACCGATAACGTGCTTTTGCTGCTCAGCGCTTAACACCGCCGGTACTGGTTCGTATGCGTAGGTTTTGGCAAGTGGTGCGTTGCCGCCTATGGACAATGGTTCCTGCGGTGATTTGCTCTGCGCATGATCGAAATAAAGTCCTCCACTGCCGGGAGTCATGATGACGTCGTGGCCTAATTGTGCAGCGGCGATGCCGCCACCCTCTCCGCGCCAGCTCATTACAGTGGCGTGCGGTGCAAGCCCGCCCTCCAATATCTCATCCCAACCGATGATCGTGCGCCCCTGGGAGTTAACATATTTTTCGATGCGGCCAACGAAATAACTTTGCAGACCATTTTCATCGTTCAGGCTTTGCTCGCTGATCAGCCTGCGGCAAAAATCAGATTTCTTCCAGGCGATCTTGGGGCATTCGTCACCACCAATGTGAATGTACTTGCCAGGAAACAGTTCCATTACTTCCAGCAAGATGTTATCGATCATGGTGAATGTTTCATTCGTCGGGCATAGAACATCCTTGGAAACGCCCCATGTCTCGCCAACCTTGTACGGCTTTTCAGGGTCGCAGCTGAGCGCAGGATAGGCGGCTATGGCTGCCAGTGAATGACCTGGCATCTCGATCTCGGGAACGATATTGATGTATCGGTCTTCGGCATAATGGATGACCTCCGCGATCTGCTCCTGGGTGTAAAAACCGCTGTACGGTGTGTTATCGTAAAGATCTGAATCACCGCCGGTAGCACGGCCTATCTTGGTTTGTGCGCGCATGCCGCCTATTTCGGTTAGTTTGGGGTATTTTTTGATCTCTATACGCCACCCATGGTCATCGGTAAGATGCCAGTGAAAATTATTGAGTTTATATTCGGCCATAAGATCAAGGTACTTCTTGATGAAGTCGACATCAAAAAAGTGGCGGGCAACATCAAGATGCATGCCGCGATAAGGAAAACGTGGATGATCCTTGATCACCGCACACGGGATGGTGCCATAGCCGGGGTTGCTGGCATGAAGCAGTTGAATCAACGTCTGCACGCCATAGAACAAACCGGCGCCTCTTCCTTCAAGAAACACCTGATTTTCTGATATCGTGAGCTGGTAGCCTTCCGCGGGCAGCTCGCTCTTGAAATTCAGCGACAAAGTGATACTATTCTTCAATGAATATTTCTTGCGGTCTACCTGGTTAACATCAAGGACAGTATTCACGTAGCCGCTCTTCTTGAGGTAATTCGTAAAGAAACGAACAGCCTTGTTGTCGGGCGTATCTACCAGAATTATTGTTTCGGGAGTCAGCTTAAACTCTCCTTTACTTTTAGCTACAGATACTGGTGCGGGAATAATGCCCAAGTACGGGTCGTTCTGCGCGAATGCACCGGCAGACATCATCATCAGCAGCAACAACAAAAGCTTATGTTTCATGTTCATTATTATTTTGGTTCAATAAATTGCTTATCCACGTTCCACCCTTCAACACATACGATAGGTTTGGCGCCCTTGCGCCGCGGGAAGGATAACGACACCGTCCTTACCTCGCCCGGCGGAACGGAAATATAGTTATTATTACAGAAAACAGGTAATATGCGCTTTTTTGTTTTTTTGTCAACTAAACTGATGTGATTGAAAAACGCCAGCGGCGCGCTTATATCGTTTTTAATAGTGACGGAGATAGTGCTGTCGTTCTGGGATGAAGCTATGATCTCTGGTTTTACCTGCGGGTAGGCGGAAAGCCAATCGTAGCTGCCGAAAATATCGGGCAGTGCATAAAGGTTGTTATCAAATTTTCCGGTTGCAGAGTCAACAAGCAGAAGGCCGAGAAAAACACCACTACTGAGTTCGTCCAGCGATGGCGTGCTCGCCCATTCGAATGTAAAGAGCGTTGTAATACTTCCGGGTGGCAGATCGAACGTCCGCAGCATAACATGCACTTCGTCCTTCTTCCGATAGAAGCGTATCCCGGGCATTATTTTCACTGTATCAAACCCATTGTTTACCGCCACTACCGAGTGGTGTACCTGGTCGTACATGATGTGCAGTGGCTTGGCGCCTTCGCTCATGCCGTACATGCAGGCGTTGGGATCCAGGTATACATCGTACATCTGCCCCAGCATGGCCGTCCAAGGGTTTTGTGTCTTCCATTCTATAACTCCGGTGTACCAATCCCACATATGTGATGTGTAACCCTCCATTAAAGAACGATACTGGTTGTAATTGACTAACTGTGCCTTTGCAGCGAAGTCCTTCACGCCGTTTGGGTGACCATAAACTTCCACCGATGAATCATAACTGCAATACTTGTGGTACTGCCATACCGAATCTATTTGCCATTTGTGGTTTACCGTGTCATACCAGGGTACTACCATATCTTCTTCAGGGATAAACCGCTGAAGCGACTCGTAGTCGCCAATGCCCACAGAACCTACTTCTGAGTTAAAGCCATATGAGCGGTGACTCCAGAAAAAAGTATCGGGCTGAATAGTGTAAGGACCATCATGGGCCTGGTAAGACATGCTATCGTCATTAGAGTATTCGAAGAAAATATGCGTACCGTCCAATGCGGGCAATAAAGAATCGCGGAGCGCCCGCAATACATCCGCCGGGGGCCGGATCTCATTACCGCCGCACCAGATCGCCAACGAAGGATGATTGCGCAACATTTTGACCTGGTCGGCCATTGTTTCCACCAACTGCCTATGGTTATCCGGATAATTTCTTCGGCCCGTAGTGTCGTCGAGTTTCAACGGGTCGTACCAGCGGCCATTACAATCTCCCGACACCCAAAAATCCTGCATAACGAGCATGCCGTATTTATCGCACGCGTCATAAAATTCCGGCCGTTCGGTCATTCCCCCACCCCACACGCGAATGAGATTCAGGTTCATATCGTGATGATAGCGAAGCTCGGCATCATAACGCTCTGGAGAGCAGCGCAACATTTCGTCAGAGAGTATACGATTGCCCCCTTTGATGAATATCTTTTGACCATTCACCTGGACCTCTCGGCTTTGGGTATGTGTATTCCAGACACCTTTTATATCCCTGACACCAAACGAAAGCTGCTCCTCATCGGACACGATAGTGTCGTTGACCAGGAAAGTTACTTTTAGCTTATAGAGATTCTGTGGGCCGTAGCCGTTAGGCCACCAGAGTTTGGGTTCGTGCAATACGTAGTCTGGAAATGAAACTAGTTGTCTGGCACCTGCCGCCAGCTTTACTTTAACTGACATTTTCTCTCCGGCAAACGAATACATCAAAGTTCCCTGGACGTACCTATTAGAGGCGTTTGCGACTTCGGTAGTTACCTTTATTGTTGCAGTATCCTGTGTAAGGCCCGGCCAGCGCCTGCCCGGCACTAATGTAACCACGTGCGTATTCGCAATAGCTACCTGCTTTGTCTTACGGATCAACACCTTGTCCCAGATACCGGTGTTACGATCGCGCACGGGTTGTATCCAGTCCCAGCCGGCAGCATATTGATTGGTGATGTTGTGCGCTATGGTCCCATCTCCTCCCTGCCCTCCATTCGGGTTACCAACCGGATCGGGGGGATAGACTTTCACAGCAAGCCGGTTGCTCCCTGCATGCAGATAGCGCGTGATGTCATATTCCTGCCGCAGATACATGCTTTTGTACCGATGATCACTTAGCTGGTTTCCGTTCAGACAGGCATCAAAGCTGTTGTTAACCCCTCTGAATTGGAGCCAAACGTGCTCATCCTCCTTTAAAGCAGGCTCTGAGAAATCTGTTGCAAACCAATAGGTGTAGTAGTCCTTGCCAACATTATAAATGTCAGGGATGCGGTCATTGTTCATCCCGAAAAAAGGATCAGGAATGAGCTTGTTGTGAAGGAAAGATGCAAGAACAGTACCGGGCACAACTGCGGGCATCCAGGCTTTGAGTGAAAAATTCGTCTTTGAGATATCATTCCCTTCTGCCGATACGGCTGATGCACGAGCACACCGCCAACCGGTGTTGAGCTCATGTTGCTGTGCGGATAGGCCTAAATGAATACACATCAGGAGAACAGTTAAAGCCGCTCTTTTGCTGCATATCGTATAGGTATGTCTCCATTCCATTAATTATTCGCCGAAGACGGCCAGTCTTTGGTATCCACACCCCACTTCTTGTTTGGCTGCGCACCCATTACGAACTCAAGCGTGCCGCCTTTCAGCAGGGTGGCGTGGTCTATATATGTTTTGCTGTAAGCAGTTCCGTTAAGCGTTACACTTTGTATATAGGGGTGATTTTTACCTGCATTCTTTGCCTTGATCGAAAACTGTTTTCCGGAAGGCAACTTAATAGCCACATCATCGAACATAGGACTGCCGAAGACATACTCACCATTTGCCGGATTGGCCGGATACATACCCATCATGCTCCATACCGCCCAGGCACTCATCTGCCCGCAATCTTCATTACCTGCATAACCATCGGGCGCGTCGTGATACATAGAGTCAACTATCATCCGCACTTTTTCCTGGGTTTTCCAGGGCGCGCCAACGAACGTGTACATATAGGCGATATGATGGCTTGGCTCATTGCCGTGGGCATACTGGCCTATAAGTCCGCTCACATCAGGCGGTGCACTTTCGCCCTTCACACCCGAAGAAACTGTGAATAATGAATCCAACTTCTGAATGAATTTATCATAGCTGCCGAACTCCTTTGCAAGCCCCCTGACGTCGTGCGGCACAAAGAAAGTGTACTGCCATGCATTACCTTCTTCATACATCGATTTTGCTTCCGTTGAGGTAAGGTAAGGATCGAACGGCACAACCCAGCTGCCATCCGCATTTTTACCACGGATGAAGCCGGTCGATTTATCGAACAGCTTTTTGTAGGCCTGGGACCTGGTCATGAACATTTCATAGTCCTTTTCGTGACCCAACTTCTTTGCCACCTGGGCGATGCACCAGTCATCGTAGGCATACTCAAGTGTTATAGTCACGCTATAGCCCTCTTTATCCTGCGGCAGGTAGCCGTATTTTATATAATCCTGTGTGCCCCTAACGGTCTGGTTCGCACTTTTTTTCATGGCCGCATACACTCTTTCCGGGTCGAGGCCCGGAGTGTTTTTCAATACCGCATCGGCAAGCACGGGCACCGCATGATAACCGCTCATGCAATTCGTTTCGTAAGTGCTGAGATCCCAAACGGGCAGCAGTCCGTTCTCGTCGCTGAATGCGAGCATGCTGTTGAGCATATCTATATTACGCTCAGGCTGCGTAAGTGTAAATAAAGGGTTGAGCCCGCGGAACGTATCCCACAGAGAGAACACCGTATAACGCTGACCCTTCTTCATTTTACGTACCTGCTCCTTTGCGTTTTTATATTGGCCGTCGGCATCAGAATACAGTACAGGCGCCATACAGGTATGATACAAAGCACTGTAAAATATGCGCTTCAGCCTATCATCGCCCGACTGCACAGTTATTTTGCTAAACTCCTGTTCCCATTTCTTGGTAGCGTCATTGATAACACCTACAAAATCCCAATCGTCTATTTCATTCAGTGCCTGCACGGCTTTATCTGCACTGACCGAAGAGAGAGCTACTTTCATAAGCAATGACCGAGCAAAAAGGTCCTTGAATTCCAGTTCGGCGTTATACACATCGCCGTCCTCATCGTTTTCAGCGATTTCCTTGTGCGTACTGTGATCGTAAATATGCAGCGCTTTTACAGGAACAGAGGTCCGCACGGCAAAATAAACCCGCTGCTCTTTAGCCCAGCCTGTGGAATAGCGGTAGCCCATAAACGTCGAATCATCCAGCTTATAAAAACGTGATTGGGTAGTGCTATCGTAGTTGATGGCAAATGCGAGATTGAAGCGCAGCACCGGCCTGCTGCCTACCGGGAAGGTATATTGATGAAAACCGCAATGCTCCGTGGCTGTAAAGGCAGCCTTAATGCCATTGTTTAGTTGCACGCTGTAATAACCCGGCCATTTATCTTCCGACTTATGATTGAAGCGTGCCCGGAAATGGGATGCAGAGTCGGGAATCAAATTCGTGTTAGGCATCACTGAAATGTCGCACCAATCGCCGCAACCCGTGCCGCTTAGATGCATGTGGCTGAACCCGGCGATCGTGGAATCGCCATAATTATAGCCACTGCACCAGTCCCAGCCCTCTGTGCCATTGTCGGGGCTTAGCTGCACCATGCCGAAGGGCACCGTTGCCCCGGGATAAGTATGGCCATGCCCGCCTGTACCAACTGTTGGGTCGGCATAACGAATGAGGTGCTGGGCGAACAGGCCGGAACACATGAATAATAACGCTGCACCCAGGAAAACTGACTTTCTTGTAAGAATGATCATCTTATACTGCTGTATTAAATATATTAGCTTGTCTATGGAGCAATAAAAGTAAGTTTTTTCTTTTATAGCCGCCTAGCCTACCTAAATCGAGTTTAAATGAATAGATTTACAGAGTTAGACTTTACAACTATTTACTTATGAACAGACGGCGTTTTGTGAAACAAACATCACTGGCAACCACCGCACTCCTACTTTCCAGGTATACGAACACATGGGCTGATAATACTAGTTTCCCGGTAGTGCGAACAGCAGCCGCTGACAGGAACTTCACCAGCAAGGCGGTGGAAAAGGTAATAGCTGAGGTTAAAAACAACATAGGCAATAAAGAGCTGGCCTGGATGTTTGAGAACTGCTTCCCGAATACGCTTGATACTACAGTTGACTTCGATGTTACAGATGGCAAGCCCGACACTTATGTGATCACAGGCGACATAGACGCCATGTGGCTCAGGGACTCATCAGCACAGGTGTGGCCATACCTGCCGTTGTGCAAGGAAGACGACGAACTAAAACAACTCATACAAGGTGTCATCAACCGGCAGACAAAGTGCATACTGAAAGACACTTATGCTAATGCGTTTTATAAGAACGAGCACAAGAAGAGCGCATGGCACAGCGATAAAACCCACATGCAGCATGGGGTACACGAACGCAAATGGGAAATAGACAGCCTTTGCTACCCTATTCGCCTGGCACACGGATACTGGAAAGAAACGGGCGACACAACACCATTCGATGCACAGTGGGCGATAGCCATGCAACTGGTGATCAAAACTTTCCAGGAGCAACAGCGAACAGACAACAAAGGGCCATATAGCTTTAACAGAAAAACTGATAATGCTACCGATACGCAGCCAATGGGCGGTTATGGGTACCCGGTTAGGCCTAACGGGCTTATCTGCTCAGCATTCCGGCCAAGTGATGATGCCACGCTGTTCGCTTACCTGATCCCATCAAACCTGTTTGCATTTGAGAGCCTGGCGCAACTGGCGACCGTAGCCAAAGCAGCTAAGCAAACCATAGATACGGATGCAGTGGATGCACTGATGAACCAGATAGTAACAGGCGTGGACAATGATGGCAAAATAAAGCATGACAAATTCGGTAAGATTTTCGCGTATGAAGTAAACGGCTATGGCGGCACCAACTTTATGGATGATGCCAATGTACCGTCGCTACTGTCGCTCAGCTACCTGATACCGTCTATGCATAGTGACGAGACCTATAAGAACACGCGAAAGTTTGTGCTGTCGAAGGAGAATCCATTCTTCTACAAAGGCAAGGCAGGCGAAGGCATTGGTGGTCCGCACGTGGGCGCCGACTATATCTGGCCTATCAGTATCATCATGCGTGGGCTTACGAGCACCGATGATAAGGAGATAAAACAATGCCTTGATATGCTGCAGCACTCGCATGCCGGCACGGGCTTTATGCACGAGGCGTTCCACAAAGATGATGCATCGAAATATACCAGGTCGTGGTTTGCGTGGGCCAATACCTTGTTTGGTGAGTTTATCTGGAAGGTGTACCGCGAGAAACCAGAATTGTTGAGTTAAACCGCGAATACGGGTCTATTCTCTGTCCTTTGTGTCCATGATTATGGTCACAGGCCCGTCATTTACCAATGCTACTTTCATATCGGCTCCGAAGACGCCTGTGGATACTGGCTTGCCCAGCTTTTGCGAAAGAACTGCATTGAAATATTCATAGAGCGGTATCGCCTGCTCCGGGCGGGCTGCCTTGATGAAGGACGGACGATTGCCTTTCTTATACGCTGCATGCAAGGTGAATTGGCTCACGACCAAAATATCTCCGTTAACTTCCTTTACGTCTTTATTCATAAGCCCATTCTCATCCGCAAACACCCGGAGCAAGGCTATTTTTCCGCTCAGCCAGTCGGCATCTTCTTTTGTATCTTCTGTTTCAATGCCCAATAACACCATGAAACCTACACCTATGGATGAGGTGAGATCGCCATCAATAGTGACACTTGCGGTAGATACTCTTTGGATGACTGCTCTCATTGTATATGCGTAAAGGAATATGCAAATGTGCAAATAATCCAACTATCCGAATAATATTTTCATGACCTTTGGATTGGAATTGAACTTATGACTAACCTGACCGATACCATTGTTGCAATATCTACACCGCCGGGCGAAGGCGCAATAGGCGTAATACGCTTAAGCGGGAGCGAGGCCATAACTATAGCCAATAAGATATTTTCCGGTAAAGACCTCAGTACACAGGCCACGCATACACTGCATTTCGGCAAGATAATGGATGGCAATACTATTGTGGATGAAGTAGTAGCGGCCCTGTATAAAGCCCCCAAAAGCTATACCGGTGAAAACATAGTGGAGATCAGTTGCCATGGGTCTGACTATGTGTTGCAACAGGTAATGCGCCTATGCATGGACAATGGCGCACGGATGGCCAAACCTGGTGAGTTTACGTTGCGGGCGTTCCTGAATGGCAAAATGGACCTCGCGCAGGCGGAGGCCGTTGCTGATCTTATAGCCAGCCAGAGCGCTACTGCACACCGCGCGGCGATACACACTTTGCGCGGCGGCTTCAGCGAAGACCTGAAACAGATGCGCGAACAACTGATCCAATTCAGCGCGCTCATAGAACTGGAGCTTGACTTCAGCCAGGAAGATGTGGAATTTGCAGACCGAACAAAATTCTTTGAATTGCTTGACCGGCTCACGATCGCGACGCAGCAACTTGCAGACTCTTTCAGGCTGGGCAATGTGATAAAGAACGGGGTAAGCGTGGCGATAATAGGCAGGCCCAATGCGGGGAAGAGCACACTGCTGAATGCCCTGCTGAATGAAGAACGCGCCATAGTGAGCGATATAGCCGGTACCACGCGGGATACCATCGAAGAAACACTGAACATAAACGGCATTCTTTTCCGCCTGATAGATACCGCAGGCATACGCGAGCACAGTGTGGATGTGATAGAACTACAAGGCATAGAAAGGAGTGTGGAAGCTATGAATAAGGCCGATGTGGTCGTGTACTTGTTTGATCTTGCGGAAAGCCGG
>CAINOM010000103.1 GCA_903851455.1 uncultured Bacteroidota bacterium
AGCGCCTCCGCGGTTAAACAAACAACATTACCGGAACAGCTTTTCAATAGCGAGTATCAGCTCTGTAGACTGCAGGAATGTCGGCGGGTTCTGCTGCGCGAAGTTCCCATCTTCATCAATAAGAAAGTAGGCAGGTAGCGATGTTACTCCGTAAAGCTGTACCTCCGATGCATTCCATCCGCCCTCGGCATGCGTGAAGAGGCCATCCATTTTGTATTTTGCGATCAGTGTATTGTCGGCAGTGGTATCATTATCTATGGATACGTAGACAAACTCCAGTGGCTTGTTTTTCAGCAGTTCCTTCATCTTTCCACCTTTCATGATCTCACCTACACATTGCTTGCACCAGCTGGCCCAGAAATCTATGTACACGACCTTTCCTTTAAGCTCCGATAGTTTAGTATGCCTGCCATCGGGAGTGGTGATATCAAAGTCCGGCGCAGGTTGTCCCGGCGCCAGCCGCCGGGCCAGTGCCACTTGTCTGTCCAGCATGGGCAGGTATTCACTTTTTGGCCAGCGTTCTTTGAACGTCGTATACAGGTACTCCGTTTTTTCCATCGGCTGGTTGCGCGCACGGCCATAGAGGTTTTGGGCCAGGTAAAACTCCGCACTCCCCGGCGGCATCAGCTTGTACACCAGCCGCACCACACTATCCTGGAAGCGGCGGTATGATGCGGTGTCGCCGCTGTGGTAATAATAACCGGAAGCCCTAAGCCTGATCTCAAAAACACCCGTGAGGTACAAGAGGTAAGAAGGTACCTGTAACAGAGAATCACTAAACGCATCGGGCAACTGCGGTACCACCGAGAAATTAGCATCCGGTATGGTATCGGTATACCGTCTTGCCTTTATCATAGCATGTGTTTGCGGGTATTGCTCTATGAAAAAATAATTATAGTACACAAACAGCTGTTGCCAGAAACTAATGAACGATGATGGGAGACCTGCTTTGTTCTTATTCAGAAAATCTGTTTCTACATTCTTTTCGTTTTCTATCGCCTTCAAAAAATCGGCCGGCTCCTTGTTGATATCCGTTTTTACTTTGGTGGTATACTGGTTTATGCGGCCCATAGCCATAGTGTGCTTCACTATAAAATTCTGAATGGCGCTGCCCCTGCCGTTAAACCGGATGGTGCTGTCGAAGTGCCGGGCATCAGCGGTCAGGGTGAGGCTGTCGCCGGTATGCAGGATCATTTCGGTGCGCCGGCTGCCATTTACAATTGTGGCCTGTGTATACACGCCACGGGGCACAGGAAAGGTCATCGAAAAATTCCCCTTTGCATCTGTGCGGGCCAGGTATTCATTAGGGTAGTAGGCAATCCGGTTGTCGTTATAGCTCACGATAACACTGTCTGATAAGCGGTTTGCAATGTTGCCAGACAGCTTTACGCTGTCCTGCGCCAGGGCGGGGACGGTAAATGGTAGCAGGGCAAAAAGTAACCGTCTCATACAGCTGTTTCTTGTTAAGCAAAAGAGGCACACAACCTGATCGCTATGTACCTCTAAATATAAAAACTATCGGTTGAATATCTACGCAGCCTCCATTTCCGGCAGCGGACGAGGACTGTATTTTTTCATGCTTTTCGCAATAGCGGCAATATGATCGGGTGTGGTGCCGCAGCATCCGCCCACCAGGTTCACCCAGCCTTCCTTGGCCCATTCAGAGATAACCCATGCGGTATGCTCAGGGCTTTCGTCATATTCGCCCATGGCGTTTGGCAGGCCGGCATTTGGGTATGCGCTCACATAGCATGCGGCTATCTGCGCCAGCTCTTCTATGTGCGGGCGCATCTGCTCAGCTCCCAGTGCGCAGTTAAGCCCTATGCTAATAGGGTTGGCATGCATCACAGATATGTAGAATGCCTCCAGGGTCTGCCCGCTCAGTGTGCGGCCAGATGCATCTGTGATGGTACCGGATATCATCACCGGCAACTTTTCTTTCTTTGTATCCCGGAAATATTTGTTGATCGCATAAATAGCGGCCTTGGCATTAAGCGTGTCGAAAATTGTCTCAACAACAAGGATGTCCACACCGCCGTCTACCAGTCCTTTTATCTGCTCGTAATATGCATCAGCAACTTCATCGAACGTCACCGCTCGGTAGCCGGGATTGTTCACATCCGGTGAAAGCGACAGCGTTTTGTTCATTGGCCCTATGGCGCCGGCAACAAAAACATCTGCCGACTGCAGGCTGTTCTCTGCCAGGTATTCAGCTATTGCTTCGCGGGCTACTTTTGCCGCAGCGACATTTAGCTCATAAGCCAGCGGCTGCATATCATAGTCAGCAAGCGATATTACCTGTGCATTGAAGGTGTTCGTCTCAATGATATTCGCTCCTGCCTGCAGGTATTTTTTGTGTATCTCTCTTATGATGTGTGGCTGCGTGATGCAAAGAAGGTCATTGTTGCCCTTCACATCGGTATGCCAGTCTCTGAACCGCTCACCGCGGTAATCTGCTTCCTGTAGTTTGTAGCGCTGCACCATGGTGCCCATTGCACCATCTATTATCAGTATCTGGTTTTCCAGTAGTTTCCTAAGTCTCGTTTCCGTATTCATATGGCAAAGGTAAGTTATAGGTTTATATGTTGAAAAGGTAAAGCAAAATAGGCCGATCAATTAAACCAATGATCCCGCAAACACTTTCACACCTGCTATTTCGCGCACTGCATCAGCAATGGCCTTAGCATCATAGCCGCACTCGCGTTGCAGTTCTTCCGGCTTGCCATGCTCTACTATGCGATCCGGGATACCCAGTATGGTTACTTCAGGTGTATAATTATTAGCCGCCATGAACTCCAGTATAGCACTGCCAAAACCGCCCACCACGGTACCATCTTCTACCGTCACGATCTTGTTGTATTTATGCGCTATTTCGTGCAGCATCAATTCGTCCAGCGGCTTCACAAAACGCATATCGTAGTGCGCAGGGAAAAAGTTCTTCTTCCGCCAGCATTTTACATGCAGCCACCGCAAAGTTGCCGGGATGCCCTATGGTGAGTATGGCTACTTCCTGCCCATCGGCTATTTTACGGCCGGTGCCGGTTTCTATTTTTTCAAACGGTGTACGCCATTGCGGCATCACACCCTGCCCGCGTGGATAGCGGATGGTATAGGGCGCGTCCATTTCGGGCAGTTGCGCGGTATACATCATATTGCGTAGCTCAGCCTCGTTCATCGGGGCGGCTACGATCATATTGGGTATGCAGCGCATAAAGGCAATGTCATATGCCCCATGGTGTGTAGGGCCGTCGTCGCCCACCAGCCCGGCCCTGTCCAGGCAGAACACCACCGGTAGTTTTTGAATAGCCACATCATGTATCACCATATCATAGGCGCGCTGCATGAAGCTGCTGTATATGTTACAGAATACCTTTAGCCCTTGTGTGGCCATACCTGCACTCAGCGTTACCGCATGCTGCTCAGCAATGCCTACGTCTATAGCGCGGTCCGGCATAGCGTCCATCATGAATTTCAGCGAGCTGCCAGACGGCATAGCCGGCGTGATGCCCATGATGAGCTTATTCTTTTCGGCCAGTTCCACTATCGTATGCCCGAACACATCCTGGTACTTAGGCGGCTCGGGTACAGTTACTATCTTTTTATTGATCTTGCCGGTGATCTTGTCAAATGTGCCGGGCGCATGCCACAAGGTCTGGTCTTTTTCCGCCAGCCCGAAGCCTTTGCCTTTTACCGTCTTTATATGCAGTAGCTTGGGCCCGGGTATATCGTTCAGGCTTTTCAGCGTCTCGGTAAGCTTCAGCACATTATGGCCATCTATTGGTCCGAAGTAGCGCAAGCCCAGCGCCTCAAACAAGTTGCTGCTTTTAGATACCACACCCTTCAGCCCGGCCTCTATTTTAGATGCCAGCCGCTGGAAGTCCTTGGTAGGCAGTTTGCCCAGCACTTTCCATACATCATCACGGAAGCGATTGTAGGAATGCGAAGTGGTAATATCGGTAAGGTATTCTTTTAGTCCCCCCACGTTGGGGTCTATGGACATATTATTATCATTGAGGATAATGAGCACATTTGCATTGCTCACACCTGCATGGTTCAGCGCTTCAAACGGAAGACCAGCCGTCATAGCGCCATCGCCTATTACAGCAATATGCCTGCGGTGTTCTTCACCTTTATACTTGGAGGCGATAGCCATACCCAATGCTGCAGAAATAGACGTGGACGAGTGGCCCACGCCAAATGTATCGTATATGCTCTCACTGCGCTTCGGGAAACCGCTGATGCCACCATACTTGCGATTGGTATGAAAAACCTTGCGCCTGCCGGTGAGTATCTTATGACCATAGGCCTGGTGGCCTACGTCCCATACCAATTGATCATCCGGCGTATTGAATACGTAATGCAATGCTACTGTAAGCTCTACCACGCCCAGGCTGGCCCCAAAGTGGCCGCCGTGTACGCTCACACAGTCTACAATAAACTGTCGTAATTCGTCGCAAACCTGTTTCAGCTGGTTTTTATTCAGCTTCTTAAGGTCATCGGGAGAGTTGATCTCATTAAGTAGTGGCCCTGCTGCTATTTCTTCCATTCACTATATGGTAATAACCTGCAAAAATAATTAAAATTCCCTTTATATGCTCACAAAACTGGCGGTGAGCTACTTCAAAGCGGCATTTTATTCTGAGCAACAATTAAGCCAATATATCGCTAACCGTTACCTTTGCAGCCATTCCGCGCTATAGCGGCAGTTAATTAACGTTAAAATGAGGTATTTCAGGGATTATCCGTGGGGTTTGCAGTTGTTGTTGTTCGGGCTCATGTTCTTTACCCTGCTTTCAGGTGTAGGGGGAGTTGTGCCCGTCATACTCACCAAAACCACCGGCTTTTCGCTTGACCAGCTGGCACACATTAGCCCTGCCAGCCCACCGGCCCTGATAAATGTTGCTATTGTCATGCAAGGGATATTGAATTTCTGCATGTTTTTACTGCCGGCATTCCTGTTTGCATATCTCAGCACCCCCAGGCCGGCGCAGTACCTGGGTCTTCGCGCACCCGGTAAAAGCATACAGCTGATACTTGTCATTTTTATCATGATCGGAGCGACGCCCATTTTCCAGGCTATAGAAGGCCTGATCAGCAAGATCAATTTTGGTGCCGGCATAAAAGCGCAACAGGATGCCAACGATAATATGACGAATGCGTTTTTGAGTATTTCGTCGTTTGGCACCTTTGTTAAAGTGTTCGTAATAATGGCGATCATCCCCGCGTTCGGTGAAGAAATGCTATTCCGGGGGGTGATCCTACGGTTTGTAAAGCAGCGCAGCCGCAACATGCTATTACCAATATTCTTTACAGCGACACTTTTTTCTTTATCGCACACCAATATATATGGGTTCGTTTCTATTTTCATGGCCGGGGTGCTGCTGGCGGTTATTTACTACCTTACCGGCTCCCTGTGGTGCAGCATTGTTGCCCATCTGTCGTTCAATGGCCTGCAGGTAATACTGGTGTACATGAGCACTTTCAATGGCCCTGTGAAAACTTACCTCAACCAGTCTTCC
>CAINOM010000104.1 GCA_903851455.1 uncultured Bacteroidota bacterium
ACGCTTTTTCGTTAATAGCATGGGCAATTACCCAAGGGTCAGCTAAAGAACTTTGCTTGGTATTGTCTGCTAAAAACTGATGGATGGGGTCGGCATCAAATACTTTCCTTAAACACAGTGTAACGTCTTCGTCAATTTCATGCACGGGAATGTTACTTTGTTCAAGCCATTTTGCTAAGTCATCCTCAGTTCGCAGAATTTCTTGAGCAACCATTTTAGGAACAAAGATTCTTCCAGCTTCCCCTAGCTCATTGAGCAATGTCCAGTAGTCCGGACAAAATTTTGGTGCATAATATTTCTGCCAGGCTTGAATGAGCACATTCGCATCTAAACAATATTTCTGGGGTGCGGCACTCATTTATAAAGCAAGGCCTCGAATTTTGAAAAATTGTTGATCTGTGTATTTAGTAGGCTACTTGCTTGTGTTGGTTCTATTGCTCCTCCCCGAAAGGCATCAATTACTATTTGAGTAAACAGTCGGCTATTTTTATTCAGGCTGATTAAATAATAGTTTGGTCCGCCACCATTAGTTTTTTGAATAGCTTTCTTTTCTTCTTCTTTTATTACGAAGGCTTGATAATCTATATCGGCCTCGTGTTTCAGTTTGCGATATTTATCAATTGAGATCAGTTTCAGGTTCAAAGCCCTCACCAGTAAGGCGAAAGAGCTTACTCCCATTTTTTTTGATGTTCTGAAAATGGACGCACCATTATCAAAATCTGATTTTTCGAAGCTGTTCATAACCTCAATGGGCATTAAAACATTGGCGGCAACTTCGTTGCAAAATAATTCGACAGGATCCATTTTATCTCTATGCTGAGGATTGGGCTCCACCTCGTTTGAAATTCCGGATGCTGCGATCCAGATGTGCGCCAACTCATGTACCATAGTAAAGAGTTGCGGTGCGTTCCAGTCATCAGAGTTAACAAAGACGAATGGCGCATAGGGATCTGCTATTGCAAAGCCTTGCAGCTCGTCACTGTCTAATTTTAAATGCGAATGAATAAAACTTGTTCTTGAAATGAAAACTCCGCTTGCTTCCGCTCTATCGATCCAGTCTTTTATTGGATTTGAACCATAATTACCCGGTGCGATTTTTAAAGTCGCCAATATGTCCTTTGCGACTATTGCCGGATCATCATTTATTGAGAAGCGTCCCACAAAAGGGAGCACATTTTCGTTATTATCTTGATAAACGTCGCTTATCCATGCTTGTTTTTGCTGTATTTCTCTGATGATAAAAACGGATGCAGTACCCAGTTGTTTTGAAGTTTTTCTTCGAAAATCCTGCAGCGGTTGAAAGTCCCGGGGTATTTCTGGTAAGAAGAACAGCGCAAAAGGCCTTCGATAAGCCTTTGCAAGTGTCTCTGCTTGTCTTATTGTGGGTTGCGTTTTACCTTCTTCCCACTCATTGAGTTTTTCAGGCGAAACGGACACTTTTGAAGCCGCCATTTCTATCGGCATTCGAGCTGACTCCCGAGCCCACCTAAGAATTTTTGGCGTTATATATGCTTTGTCCGACATTAGTTTGCAAGGTAATCAGAAATTATCTTTTTTTTATTTGCCTCAAAATATCCCAAATATAGGAACTATAGATACTAGCATAAAAGGTTGCGTCAAATTTGTGAGAATCTTTCTTGGCAGTCACAGCCATCCGGCACATTTCTTGCGGCAGTAAACATGTATAGTGAACGCTCTTTTGGCAGATCATTTCGGACATTGTAAAATACCAGGAGGGTTTAGGGGCATTCCCTCGCTGTTACCCAATCTGCAACAAGCCCACCCGGCTGAAGAATACTGTGCAAGATGCCCGCCCGGCGACTGGACGGGTGTGCAATGAGTTTTCATTAGTTTGTTGATTGTCAACCGCAAAGTGTGCAATTATGTTTTGCTCAAGACAGTGCGCAACATGCAAAACTCAACTGAGAAATCCATAAATCCGTTAATCCGCGATTCAGAAGAGTGTGCAACAAGCCCACCCGGCCGACTGGACGGGTGCAATTATTCTGGATTAGTTCGTTGTATCAACCGCAAAGTGTGCAATTATGTTTTGCGCAAGACAGTGCGCAACATGAAAAACTCAACTGTGAAATCCATGAATCCGTTAATCTGCGATTCAGAAGAGTGTGCAAGAAGCCCACCCGGCCAACTGGACGGGTGGGTGCAACAAGCCTGCCCGGCCGACTGGACGGGTGCAATTATTCTGGATTAGTTCGTTGATTATCAACCGCAAGGTGTGCAATTATGTTTTGCTCAAGACAGTGCGCAACATGCAAAACTCAACTGTGAAATCCATAAATCCGTTAATCCGCGATTCAGAAGAGTGAAGAAAGAAGCAAAGTGTTTGACAGTATTACAATGACAGCCAAAAGTGACACAACAGATGCTCAATGCTGAAGAGCGTCTATTTAGGCTCTGCTTAGGCATATCTCGGTCATTCTAAAAAAATGAAAACCCCTTACGCCTGAGCACTTTGCTTCCATTTTCATTTTCCTCAAGCCGGTGAGTAGCATTGGCTTTGTGGCCCGGCAGGTCCGCTATTTCGTTATTGGCAACAAGGTTTTTTACGAAACTGACAGCCTCTGTGATTTGTTTACCGGTAGATGGTAAACCGCCGGAAATATCACTGATATTTCCGGCGGCATCCAATTTCAATATTAATGTTACCGGCACAGGCACCAGAACAGGATCATTCTGGCCTATATCCGCCGGCTGAAGCTGGTTTGCAGATACTTCGATGGACACAGCGTTGGTGGCTATTATTTTTACCAGTTCAAAGTGGTGCTTTGCCAGCTCGTTTTTTAAGATCGCAGTGTCCATATCTATCGTTTTTACGGATCATTGTCACAATAAATGTAAACCTACGACTCTTTTTCCTAATGATGCAATCCACAATCTATGCGAACACGTTTCAGCGCATACACACCATTTTCGAGCCTTATCTCGTGCGTATTTGTTTCATGCTCATCGGGCGAATTTGCATGGGTTATCTGCATGGCCAGGTTTTGCTTTTTCATATCGCCCACCACTTTTACCTTGCCGCGGCGCACCAGGTGTTCGATGAAGATTTTAGCAGCGTCTTCGGCGGCCGGCTGTGTTACAACTCCTATTGCCATCGCAGCACCGGTTATTACATTTTGCGTATCTGAGGTGTTCACTTTTACTGTATCAACACCCAGTCCGTATTCAGAAATGTCGATGTTTCGCGTAGCTAATTTTTTCTTTTGCGCCGCTGCCGTTACACTCAGCCCGGCAAATGTCTTCACGGTAGCAGTGCTGACCGGTGTACTTGCGGAGAGCACGCCATGATGAACAAATGCACTTCTCAATGCCTGGGCATAAGAGATCGTGGTGAATTTTGAAGTGGCATAGTTCACCATCGCGATCGCCACATGACTGTAGAACGCAGTGACAACGGGTGCGGCCTTAACTCCGGCAAGCAATATTTCGGTCATGTCAAGGCTTGTCTTCTGAAGGCTTTGCTCATCCTGCGTTGCCTGCATTTTGAACATGCCACCCAGGGCTTCAAAGAAGCTCGCCGTAAAGACACGGGAGAAGGAGTGAGGCTCAGAGCAAAGTGCATTGGCCGGGGCGGATGATGGTAGCGTATGCGGATCTTTGTAGAAAAAGGAATTAACGGCATTGCGCAAACAATCGTTTTCCACCGCTGACGGTTCTACCTGCCTGATGGCCCAGCCAAGTTGTTCTGCCAGTCGCGACAAGCGGGAAGATTTATAAAGAACGCCGCCGGTCTCGGTTATTACTGCATTGCGAAGGCTTTGCAGTTGCAGCCCCACCAGGATTGCACTCATGTCTCCGAAAGATTCATGGAATGCGGCCACCTCAAGAATAGCGGCATCCCATAGCTCTGGCTTGATGGAGTCCAAAATGGCATGCCCCTGCTCATGGCAAAGGATATCGGGACTTTCACCGGAGTGCACTGTGCGACCTGCAGTGGTATCATGGAAAAACCTCAGGCCCACACGGTCATAGTAGGCATTGAAGTCTATACCGTGTTCCAGGTCCACCGGCAATGTTTTTCCCACTTCCCACTGCACGCCCGGCAGGTGTGTGCTCCAGAAGCTGGAACCCCTGTAGAGTGCATCGGCCGCAGCCCAATAACGAAATTCAGCAGTGCCCGGCGAATAGATTTTAGCCGCGGGAGCTGTTGCAGGGTTCGTGATCTTCAGAGGCAGTGAAGTTGATGAAAGGTCGGGCTCATTAACATGTATCAGTTGCCCGCCGTCCGGCTGGCTTCCGGATCCCGGGTCTTGTTCCCATGCTGCAATTGTGTTCGTTGCTTTTGTTGGCTTGGTTGGAGCCTTTTTTTTCGCTTTTGCCATAGTGTTTGTTTTTAGTTGTTAACGATGATTATTTTTTACGATGTTTATGTGGTTACACTTGGTTACTCAGTCTATTTAAGTGTTGTAAACAAAAAATATAAATGAATATAAGTTCAAAAGTATTTATAAAATGTCCGGAAAAAAACGGGAAAAATACGGTTTTTTATATGGCGTACTTTCTTAAATTACTACGAGTGTACGTATATCATTTCGCTGTTTCTTTGCGGTAAGACAGCATGCTAAGCTCACCGGCAAGGTTATACGGAGCTGGCAGCTTCGATAGTTTCAAATAATCTTTGCGACTTACCGCTTTAGCGGTTAAACATTTTACTATATTTATACTAGCCCGAGATCAGTAACCGGGTTTCATAATAATTATGATAGAGCGTCTTTATGATATAGTGCAGCAGCGCGCGGAGCAGGCTCCGAATGATGTAATGCTGGCGGCCAAGGAGAACGGCCAGTGGCGCACCTATAGCTGCGGCGATGTATGGCAGACCGCGCAAAAGGTTGCTGGTGGCCTGCTCGCAGAAGGCATTGCCAACCAGGTGCTGGAGCCGGAGCAGCAGGAGAAGATCGCTATCATCAGTCCCAATCGGCCGGAGTGGGTGATAATTGATGTGGGTGTGCAGCTCACGGGCGCAGTGCTTACACCCATCTATCCCACCATCAGCCCTGAAGATATGGTGTATGTGCTCAGCGAGGCAGAGGTGAAGGTGGTGTTCGTGGCCAATGCAGAGATACACGAGCGTTTCAAAGAAGCCTTTACACAGATACCTACACTCAAGACGGTCTGGTCGTTTGATGTCATTCCCGGCGTAAAGAACTGGAAAGAACTCACAGCCAAAAACCTGCAGCCTGATGCATCAGTGATGGCGCGCATCAAGCCGGAGACACTGGCTACGATCATCTATACATCAGGCACTACCGGCAACCCCAAGGGAGTAATGCTCACGCACAGCAACATTGTGTGCAACATAATTGATTCTATGCCAGCCTTCACCTTTGCTGAAAAGGGTGGCAAGGCGCTGAGCTTCCTGCCGCTCAATCACATCTTCGAGCGCATGGTTACCTACATCTACCTCGAGGCAGGCATATCCATCTACTATGCCGAGAACATGGACAGCATAGGTCTCAACCTGAAAGAGGTAAAGCCCATGGTGTTCACTACAGTACCGCGTGTACTGGAGAAAGTATACGAGCGCATCATGAACACTGGCATGGACCTGAAGGGCATCAAGCGGCTGCTGTTCTTCTGGGCGCTGGACCTCGGCAAGCGTTATGATAATGCCATACCGGGCAATCCCTGGTACAGGTTCCAGTTGTGGCTGGCCAATAAGATCATATTCAATAAATGGCGCGAGGCGTTGGGAGGCCAGGTAAAGGCCATAGTAGTAGGCTCGGCAGCCACCCAGGAGCGACTGGTGCGCATCTTTAGCGCAGCCAATATCGTGATCATGGAGGGCTATGGCCTCACAGAGACATCGCCTGTGGTCACTGTGAACCGCTTTGAAAGTGAGAACAGAAGGGTAGGGACCGTGGGGCCGCTCATAGAGCATGTGGAAGTGAAAATAGCTGAGGATGGCGAGATACTGGTCAAAGGCCCGAATGTGACCATAGGTTATTTCAAGCACCCGGAACTTACCGCAGCTGCATTTAAAGATGGCTGGTTCATGACGGGTGATATCGGTATTTGGCAGGAAAGCCGCTTCCTGAAGATAACTGACCGTAAGAAGGAGATATTCAAAACATCGGGTGGAAAGTATGTAGCGCCGCAGGTGATGGAGAATAAAATGAAGGAGAGTCCCTTCATAGCCCAGATGATGGTGATAGGCGCCAACCGCAAATTTGTGAGCGCACTGGTGATACCCAACTTCATGCCGCTGAGAAAGTATCTGCGCGACAAATTCCCCGACGTTACCTTCCCGGATAGCAACGCAGCACTTATCAAAATGCCTGAAGTAGTAGCGCAGATCCAGAAAGCAATAGACAAGTATAATCCGCTGTTTGGCCACCCTGAGCAGGTAAAGAAGATAGCACTGCTAGCAGATGAATGGACCATCGACACGGGCGAACTGACACCATCGCTAAAGATAAAGCGCAAGGTCATCGAGCAGAAATACGCGAAAGAGATAGAGGCGCTTTATGCCGAGTGATTTTTAATCGCGGAGGCGTGAAGACGCCAAGAAGCGGGGTATTGTGGCATATCTTGAGACGGACACTAACGCTGCGAGATCGCTTCGGCACAGCGGACAATTCGGACTATCCGTGACGGCCTATCTGTTTACATTATAGATAACTGCCACAACGATAATAATACCGTAGAGACCGAGAAAAGCGATCATGAGAATGCCGTAGTATTTGAAAGTGTTCTTGAGACTCGTGAGGGCCGCGTTAAACCGAAACTTATCCTGGTTGTTCAGTGCCGGCTTGATGCCGGTAGAAAATTTCATGAGCGCATAGACCGGATAGAAAGTAACGGCTACAATTACCAGGAAGTAAGCCAATGTGCCCATCGGGCCGAAGATGGCAAATGGGTTGCTACTTGGAAGGCTGCTGGCCAACATCGCAATTGCAACGCCGCCAAGCAGCATTAACCCAAGAAAAATGAACCCCATAATGGACAGAAACTTAGTCCAGCGGGCCATTTCAATGAAAGTGTGTTTGGCGTGTTCGTCAATTTCGAGCGAGAAGATATTGGGATTATCCTGGTTGTAGTTGTTCATTGTTAAGTGGCTTTACACTACAATTTACAGACTTTTCCTAAATAGTCGCGAGGTTTACACCTTCTCTTTATAGCGGAAGATAACTCTCTTGGTGTTGTTGACTTTAGTACTGGCCACCGTGATCTCGCAGTAGGATCCACTCTGGAACCTGTATTCAAAATCATCGCAGGCCTTATCAAAGATCAGCGCGGACTTAGCGTTGAGCAATTTTTTCATGAACGACACCCGGGTGTGTATGTTGATCTTTTCACTCACACCCATGGGCATCACACGGAAGCAGGTGGCAGGCACCAGTCCTTCGCGCTCTTCGTATTTCTTGGTCACCTTAAATTCCGGGAAGTATACCGAGCGCTCCTTGACACGGCCATTATCGCCATACACATAGCTCTCCACGTGTATGATGTCTTTGTTGTTGTCATTGAGCCTTACTTCCTTGGTCTTTACGTTGTTCTTGTCATAGTACGACTTTGTGTAGAACCTGATCTTTCCGTTGAAGTAGTTGCTCTCAGTTGCGATTGTCTCTCCTGTTTTTTTATCAGTGGTGTAGTCGTAGTTGTTCTTATTGCTGTTGCCGCTTACTTTGTTGTCGTCGAGGTAGTATGTTTTCCGGCCCTTATCGTCATACTTCCATTCAGACACCTGCTGCAGATTGTCGTCTTTGTATTCTTCGCATTTGGCCAGTTGCTTTTTTATAGTAAAGTAGTTGATCACCTTGTATACAGCATTGTCATGCAGGCGGTAATTGAGAGTCTCCGTAACCATACTGTCTGGCGTCGCGAAGGTCACGGCGCTATCGGTAAGGAAAAGCCGGAAACTGTCGGCATAGGTTGCGGTATAGATGAAGTCGCGGATGATGTAACCGGTTTGATAATTGTTCCAGCCGGCTTTAAAAGTAGGTTGCGCATAAAGATGTTGGGTGATTGTAACCAGTACCAGCAGTGCAATGATTTTTTTCATTATGGAGCAGCCTTTTTCCGCCTCGTTTTCCGGGGACGGTACAAAGTAGATAAGCAATTGGTATGCGGCAATTTTTTTTAGTAACACAATGTGAATTATAGGCAGAGCAGAGTTGGGGTTAACCGCAACGTAGGGAGGAATTTGTGGGATACGTAAGTACTTCAAAACTAAAAACGCCCCGATTGCGGGGCGTTCAATTATGTTTTATCTGATAAAATTTTAGTCTTCCAGTTTGTGATGATGTGTGAGGTAGAACCGCAGGCCGAGCGACATCACCGTAAAGACATCGTTCTTTTTGTTGGTAGCGAAGGGTGGGCTATAGCCATCTACGTAGTCGGTCTGGCAGTCTTCGTACTGGAAGTTTGCGTTCAGCACAAATCCGTTGTGGAGGAACCAAAAACGACGAATGTGCAGATTATACCCAACGCTTATCGGAATGAAGAAACCTGTTGAATTCTTCAACAGTACCGGGTTAGTAAGCCCTGTATTACCTGGCAGCTCGTCGGCGGTCGGCACGTTTACTATCTTTTTTACATCATTGTTGATAAGACCAATACCAACGCCGGCATAGATACCCCCGACAATGTGCAGGAGTACATTGTCGTTATAGTTCTTATTGAACAAAGTAAATAAAGTACCCAGCTCAACTGTTATGTGCTGGTCGATAGACGTGTAGTGATTGAAACTGCGCCAGTGTGTATGCGGATCGCGGCTGGAAAGATCTCCGATCATGATCACTTCTCCCCAACTAATGCTCTGGGTGATATTCTTTTCCAGGTATCCAATGTATGCAGGCTGCGGATTGGAAAGCGGAAGATCACCGAACATTTTAGTGGAACCGATACCAAAGCCTGCGCTGAAATCCGTGCCATGGTTCAGATCCCTGTCGGTTTCATCGTCCGAACTATTACTCTTTTCGTGTATGCTGATCTCCGTTCTCACCTGCCCGAAAGACGGGCACCAGGCAAGAATACCAGCGGCTAAAAGAATAATAATTTTACTTTTCATACGGCACATTTATACCTAAGTTACGATATTTTAGTATCTCCACATCTTCAACTTGTAATTATTGATTTCGCGCTCAATACGCTCGGCTTCTCTCTTCTGCTTCTGTTCGTCGCTCGGGTACTTATCCTTTATCCTCAGATCGGCAGGATTTGATTCCTTAACGATCGTAGTTTTGAAATTCCGCTGAATGAAAAGGTCATCATAGCTCTCGTTATAAATGTCCCTTTGAGGATCGATAACTTCCTTCGCTGCAAACAGGTTGCGGCACTGCGGGAAGTACAACCAGAATGGATGCTGCTCAGCGATGAACTCACCAGTACTTGATTTCAGCTTACGCACAGGTGCGAGACCGATGATCTGGGTGATTACACGGCCACGTGTCTTGTCGAAGAAGATATCTTCCTTGATCTCCATCTTAGTTACAGAGTCAGCATTGAACTCGTTGAATACGGTTCTTGTACCCGTTTGTTCACCTGTCACAGAGTCGTAAGTTGGAACGATAGCGCTATCAGTGAATATCTTCATTACTTTACGATAGTTGAGCTGGCTCTTAAAACCTTCATCAGCGTAGGGGATCAGCCTGTTCGTCCTGATCGCATCCATGATCAGCTGCATCAGCGTTTCACCCGGAGTTGCAAATATCCTGTTCACAGAATCGGTGAGGTCGATGTCTCTCCAGATACGTTTGTAGAACTTGATATTGTTCTTATTCACCTTAGGGAATGCGAACGGCTTAGCTCCCTTAAGCATGGTCTGCTTGTAAAATCCATCTACCGGGCGGCTGTTCTCAAGGGTGTAATCATTTGAGATGGTAGTATCCACTACAAGCGTATCAATAGCTATGTTCGTAGCGGTATCAAGCCCCTCGTCTGGATTCCTTGGAGCGGGTGCCTTCACCTCGGCAGGACGCTGCTGCGGAGCTGCCGTTGTGTCCTTGGCCTGTTCGGTTTTACCCTTCTTTCCGCCTTTCTTACCCTTCCCTTTGTTCTGGGCCTGCAAAGCAGTATACATCCCTGTGAAGAGTATGACCAAAATGACAAAGCTGATGCTCTTTTTCATAAAAATAATGTAGTTAGATTCACTTTTACTATTCTATCCTAAACGCAATAGGATCCAGCTGCCTTTTCATGCCATCAGGTCCTGTTGCAAATATGTTGTCAAAAAATACGCGCGAGCCAGATGTGATAGAATTAATAGCGTTCTGCATCGCAGGGGTAAACGCATTGTTATTAGATTCGAAAACCTGTGGTTCACCATGTGGTTTAGTAATAAACATGCTGAAGTGACTAATATCAAATTTGGCGTCAAACTCGAAATCTTCAAGGTTTGCGAATATCCTGTTCTGGGCTTTAAAAGCACCTGTGCCCATTGGTCCGCCGCCTTTACCCCCAAATTTTACATGGGGAGTAGGTATGCGTTTTGTGCGGAATTTAGAAGCACCAAGCGCAACCGTTTTTCCGTTCTCCATTGTTCCTGTAACGGAAACGGTAACTTCCCCGGGGTTCTTTACATTTACCATGTACTTGCCACTGCCAGCTGCGGTCATTTCACCACCTGCTATGGACACATGTATCT
>CAINOM010000105.1 GCA_903851455.1 uncultured Bacteroidota bacterium
ACTGTAAGCGTATGACCGAGAACAGATGAACTTATTGCCCATGACGGAGCGGCATGCACCTGGGCTTTATGCGTGCATGCTGAAACGAATAAAATGACGATCAAAAAACTGGTTATGTCTTTTTTCATAGCTTAGTAAAGGGTGAGCCGCCGGGGGCTGCTCACCCTAAGGGTAGATTCGTGATCATTGTGTTTTGATCAATCCAGTGGTATACGGCTGCCATTTGCTGCCAGCCACATATCGAACGACTTTAAGGCTGGATTCATTTCTCGGGAAAAACTGACATCACGTATCTTGTTGCACACCTCGTCGAAGTCGCGATAGATCTGGAACATATTACCCAGATCATCGGCGCCCGGGAAGCCGAACGCGCGATATTGTGCCGGCGTGATCTCGTTGTATGCCACTTCCTGTCCAAGGGCCTTTGTGAGGGCCTTCGCCATATCTGCACAGGTGAGCTGCTCACCTGCGATACCAACATATTTACCAACGAGGTCGGTCCCTTTCTTAAAGATGCCATAAGCGCATTTACCGATGTCATCGGCACCGATGCCTGCCATTTTCTTATTGCCCATGGGGAATGTGATCGCCAGCTTGCCATCGGCTCCTCTTTTGGGGCCCATGCCGAAGTAGATGAGGTTATCCCAATAGTAGGATGCGTACATGAAAGTAGCAGGCACGCCGGCATCCGTGAAATAATGGTCGGCACCGCCCTTACCATCGAAATGCGGGACTTTGTATTTCCCATGTATGGTCGGCATACTGTCATCATTCAGCGGGACCAGTTTTCTTGTGTCTTCTAAAGTAGACCAGATGACATGCTTCAGGCCTGCGTCCTTTGCTGCCTGCGCAATGCTCTTCACTTCGGCATCTTCCTTCTCGGGCGAGAAATGCGACCAGAAGAACGTTACTACGTAGGCACCGTAAGCGCCATCCAGGGCACTCTTGAGGCTACCGGCGTCGTCGATATCTGCTGCGACTACTTCTGCACCCATGGCAGCCAGTTCTTTGGCTTTGTCTGAATTAACATCGCGCGTTATAGCACGAACAGCGAAGTCACTACCCGGATCACTGAGGATTGCGCGGACCAAGCCACCACCCTGTGCGCCGGTTGCGCCAAAAACGGCTATTACCTTTTTCTGAGACATAATACGAAGTGTGTTTGATTACACTAAGTTAACGAAATACAGTATATACACAGATTAACATCCTTTTGCTTAGCTGCTTCCGAACGGAAGACTGCTATGCGGACTTGGCGGAGAAAAGTTGCTCACTTTTATTGCTCACCTTAGTATTGGTTATCATCACTTTAAATCGAATTTGGACAAAAAAGTTGCTCACGTGATCAGGATCTAAGGATTGGATGATTTTCAGGATCAGTTAACGTATCAGGCGGCGCGGGCGGTTGCGAATTGGTCGTGAATGCTGTAGTTTTCGTGATAGAACCGGCGAAACTCGTGTTCGAGCTCTGGCGTGAAATCCGGGAACATTTGTTTGAAGCTATCAATGTATGCTTCGGCTTTTTCGTCGACAGGCACACGATTCTTGCCTGCGGGGGGAGGAGTATCAGATGGCTTTTCTGTGGGGTCGGAAGTGTTGCCTGCTACCGGCTCCTGTATTGGCTGATCCGTTATATCAAGAGGGTCGCCGTGGGCTGCCCAGAAATCGAGGTCCTGCTGATCGAGCTGCTGCTCTCTTGCAGCTTGCCCGAGTGATGACCTATTAGTCACCGGCTTTAAGCTGCTGCCGCTTACTGCGGACTGGGCAGATATATATTCGTCTACGAACGGAGATATGAGCTGCGCTACCGCGGGAGACTTGCTGCCAACAACATCCATGAAGCGACCGAAGACCTCCATCTGCTCATTGAGCGTGGAACGGTTCTTCAGTTTGTTTGCAGTAAGTGTAAACTTGTGAAGGGCATTGGCATCCTGGTAAGTAATGGTTTCTGCGGCCAGAAGCTGCTGTGTGAAACGGTTGATAACGTGGTAGCAATTCTCGGCAAGATAGGATGGCATAATGCCGGAGTTATCTTTTTGCCGGTCCCAGTTGTTTTGCCTGATCCAGTGGTGGAGGGTGCGGCGGGGTACACCTAGAGCATCAGCGATCTGTGTTCTGCTGAGGTCTGTCTGGAAGAAGAGGGCTTTTGCCTGTTCCTGTTTTTGAGCATTCATAGAAAATTGGTTTAAACCTCCGGCCCCTAAAGGGAGTGCGTCTGTCCTACGCGTTCCGCTTTGAAACGCTGTGAACTTTGTACTCCTTGTGAGGAACAAGAGCAGTGAAAAAAAATTAAGGGTATAAAATTAGAACGAGTAAATGAGGTGACAATGACATTGTGGATATCTTGCAAAGATTTTTTGAAAAGCCTTGATTCGCGGGGATCATGCGGGGAAAAGATACCCACATTTTTGATCAGGATTTTAGGATTGAAGGATTTTCAGGATTGTGTTTTGTATAAATGACTACAATGAAATGAGGCTTCGATACATTGGGACGTTTAACCAGGGGAGTTACCAGCAACCTTACAAGTATTCTGCTTTAATGCCTTGAATGCCATCGGAGACCGAGTCTCATTATGACTTCCGGATGCGCTGGCGCTAACATCCGGAAGAACGGAGGGTTTTTGA
>CAINOM010000106.1 GCA_903851455.1 uncultured Bacteroidota bacterium
ATACATGATGGTGCCTTTTTATGCCGTAGATACGACAGCCGGTAGACCATTAATGTTACCGGTGCTCATTCGCTTGATGAAGCTAAATAGTAGCAATGGTAGGCAGAAAACCAGCGCCATATTGATCATTAGCGAACGGCGACAACAGAGCAGAGCTATTTTTTTTCCGGCGGAGCCTTTGGAAAAAAATCGCCTTTTCTTTTGTTACTTTTCTTTTGGCGAAGCAAAAGAAAAGTAAGGTAATAAGAGCAGGCGTACACGGGCAGGTATCACTGCAATATTTTTTACAAATTCGGTAAGCGAGGGAAAGCGCAATTTCATGCTAATCACTTTGGCTCGGTATATTTTACCAGTGCCGCTTCCATTACATCATACACGCGCTGCTTCAGTTCCGCCAGGTTATCCATCGTCATACCATCTACCGGAATAGGGTCAAGATAGATTGCCCTGTTCCGCCCCGGCCATATTTTCCACCATGCGCTGTAATGCCACCTGTTCACCGTATCCGGGAATATAACCGGCAATATGGGCGTTTGTGTCACCAGTGCCAGCCGGAAAGCCCCGCTATAAAACTCCTTCAGCGGCCTCCCGGTTTCATTAAAAGTACCCTCCGGGAAGATGAGAATATCCGACTCGTTCTTCAGCACCCGCCACATCAGCTTCATACTCTTGGCGCGGCTGTGCTCGCTGCTCCGGTCTACCATGATCACGATCTGCCGGTACAGGAAGCCCATTACCGGCACTTTGGAAAACTCCTTCTTCCCCAGCGCCCTGAAATAGCCGGGAAGCCCGGGAAACAGCACTACCGTATCCAGGTAAGAAATGTGGTTAGAGACGATGACATACCTTCTCTTCGGTGGTTTAGAGCCGGAAATGGTCAGCGGCATACCGGTCATCCACAGCCAGCTCCGCGCCCAATACCTGATAATAGTATAGATCGTCCGCCTCGCAGCAATATTGTTGCCTATGCTGATGACCAGGAAGAATGGGAAATTTATGATCAGCCCGATCATAAATGTGGTTACCGCATAGGTGGTGTAGAAGGGCTGCAGTATTTTTCTGAACATGCGTTGCGAACTAGCTCAAATGAGGGATGTTGGGCCGGCTTATGCCTGCCGGTTTGCCCTCCCATGGTATCGTAGCGACAAAGATGGCCAGCGCCACAAATACGAACCAGAACAGGCGCTTGAACTTCCGGTCATCGTCCATATTCTTTTTCGTTACCGTATAGCCCATATGCACTAAAATAATGGCAACGATCATACCTACACTGTGCTCCACCGCCCAAAAGCGACTAACAGGATCTTTCATCACACCACCCCCGCTCAGCAACCCAGTTGCATAAACCTTGAAATAGTACAGGAGCAACCCTAACAGAAGCTGCAGGTCACAGCAGATCAACAGTACCAGGGCCGTTTGTTTGTTGCTGCTTTTGAACTGCTTCTTCCCCATCATGCCTACCAGGCTTTGCACTACCACGATCAATGCGAACAGCAATATCAGGTAGCGGAGTATACTATGGAAGTAAAGAAAGTAGTTGAGATAAGATTGCATAATGACGCTTTTATATGATAAAGATAATGTTGATTAGCGAATTAGTATTCAAAAAAGTTGACCAGCCCGGCGATACGGCAACCGAAGCAGAAAATAATTGCTACCAGTTCATCCGCTGCCGCAGCTGCCTGATGTGCTCTGTGTGGTGGCGGCTGTGCCAGGCATAGAGCGCCACCAACTCCCACAACGGAATGTTGCGATCATGTTCGGGATGATAGTAAGTACGCTGCCAGTCGGCGGCAGCCATATTCTTTAACACCACCACCATTCTCCGGTGCAGGGTGTGCAGCATCGTCACAGAAATATTCACTGGCACCAGCTCCACATCTGCCAACGCAGCCCATGCATTTTCATCGTAAGGTTTTACCGTGGGGTTGTCCTCGGTAAGCGCCAGCTTCAGCCGGACGTAGGCATTCAGATGGCTGTCGGCCACATGGTGCACCACCTGCTGTATCGTCCAGCCGCCTTCACGGTAGGGCACATGCAGTTGCTGCTCATCCAGGTTCTCGATACAGGCGTCCATCCACGATGGTAATATTTCCAGCACTTTTATCCAGCCCTGCATCAGTTCAGGTGTATAACCCTCGGGCTTTTGATAGCGCCCTATCGGGTACTTAAGTAGTTCCAGGTTTTCCATAAAGAGAAAGCGTTTGGTTTAGTTTCACTCAATTTAACTGGCTGTAAAATTCTTCTTCAACCGGGGAGGGTTTGTATAGCTTCTGCGCCCGCGAATAGCGGTTGCGCTGAGTAAAGAAATAGTTCAGTACATCTTCACCGCTCGTGCATATCACCAGTATATCCGGCTCTGCATATCTCGCTTTTTCCAGGTAAAGATCCAGGTAGTCCTCTATCGTATAGTTGGAAAAACCTGCGTTCACAAACTCCTTACCGGGAGCCTTCTGCTGCAGCAAATAAGTGGGCGTCATTTTATCATCCAGGTAAGGGCAGTATATCTGGCTGTTGCCCATAAAGAAGATCGTCTGCTTTTTCTTGGGGAAGGTAAGCTCATGGTCCAGCCGCAGGCCTTGCGAATTTGAACTAACATGGTACTTCGTGTTCTTGTCAATATCCAGCACTTCATCGCTTTTCGGTGGCTGATCGCCAAAGGTGGCGGGCTTAGGGCCGGTGGGCGATTTCTTGTTGAGCTTAAGGCAATCATAGCTCATCAGCTGGTAAGATAGCTGTTCAGCTACAAATACTGCCCCCTCCTTCGTCCAGTTACCCTCCGAGGACATTTGGGCAAGCGCCTCGGGCCTTTGTGCCAGCATTGCAGGCGTCATATCCAGGCACTCTATGCCCATAAGGTTACATGCCTGTGTAATGAACGGAAAGCCATACCTGTTTGCCAGCGTCAGCGACTTACCCACATCCGGCGACATAACTACAACCACCAGCTTCACGCCATCCCGGTCCGTCTCTGTCGCTAATGCCCTCAGCGACTGCCGGTAGCGTTCCTGCAGTTCCTTGTACAGCTTGTTTCCATTTGCCTGTCTTAGTATTTCATCGCTCGGCAGCTTCGGGTATTTTTCCGCCAGCGACTTCCGGGCCACGTTCAACGTAAAGCTGCCGCCCCCACCCTTCTTGCCGCCGCAGCCCGCGGAAACAAGCAGAAGAAAAAGGAACGGGAAAAGTATGGTCGTTTTATTGATTTTCATATTAGCACATGCGGCAAGACAGACATTTTCCCGGCAAACCCTTGGCTAAAAATAAACATAAAATCGCGAAATCCTAACCA
>CAINOM010000107.1 GCA_903851455.1 uncultured Bacteroidota bacterium
CTGCGTCTGAGAACTGTGTGAACGTGGCAAACCTCGCCATGGAAAAGAGCGATAGGGCGATCATTGAGAAAAATGAAACGCAAAAAGCGATGATAATTACCAGAAGCCAACAT
Source organism: uncultured Bacteroidota bacterium (assembly GCA_903851455.1). GTDB lineage: Bacteria > Bacteroidota > Bacteroidia > Chitinophagales > Chitinophagaceae > Nemorincola. The sequence continues at coordinate 114 of CAINOM010000107.1, forward strand.
TGAAGTGACGTCGAAGCCGAATTTAGGCACGGCGTTTAATATTACGTTCCCGCTGGCGGTGTAAAGACGCAAAGCTCGCAATCCATGCGTTTTGTTTTCAACGCCGCAAATGTGCAGGTGAAAGACATTGCCTGATTTTTCGTGCGCTATATATCATGCAACACAGATGTTCGGCATCAGAAAAGCGATCCTTCGTTTTGGATAACGGGCAGTGGTATTTTGGTACCGCAATGTGCGTTCATTTGCTCTATGAAATATTTGATCAGTTCGGGAGAGTGCAACTCTTCGTGCTGGTGCATGAAGAAGTAGCAGGTTTGCAAGCCTTCATCCATCCATTTCTTTATACGCCTCACCCATCCGTCTATGCGGGTGTAATCGGTAGGGTGGAGACCGTTGCCTACAAAGCGTATGAAACATTCCGGGATGGAGAGATGCATGTGCACACAATCGCGGCGACCGGCGGAGTCGGTAATAATAGTGCCCCTCTTGTTGGTGCGGAGAAAACTGTACAACTCCGGGTTATAGCCGTGCTTGTCGCTATACCATTCTTGGTGGCGCAGCTCCAGGAACATGCCGATGTCTTTGGGCATATCACCAATGAATTCTTCAATAGTAGCGAGATGCTTTACGCCCATTTGAGGGTGGGGCATCAGGAAGATGGGCCCAAGGTGGTTGCCGAATGCAGATACTACATCCAGGAAAGCGTCTACTTCGTTTTTTGCATTCTTCAGCCTGCGGAGATGGGTTATAGATTGTGTGAACTTAGGGCAGAAGATGAAATTCTTTGGTACAGCTGCTACCCATTTTTCCACCTGTTCCCGCGAATGTATGTTGTAAAAGAACCCGTTGAATTCAATACTATTGAATTGTGTGGCGTAGTAGTGCAGAAAATCTTTTTCTTTTGTGCCTTTCGGATATAGTTTGCCGATCCAGTCTTTTCGACCCCATTTGGCGCAGCCAATATAGAACTTTGTTTTGCCCTTGCCTTTCTTCAACACCTCTTTATTTTCAGGTGGGTCTGGTGGCAGTTTGAAGTCTATCTGGTTGAGTTCTTTTTCCTCTATTTTTCCGAAATCCATAATGGTTATTGAGCAGTCATGAAATTAGGCAATTTATTTTGCCTGGAAAACAGGGCTCTACCCCCTTTGGCGAAGGATTCTACCCCCGTGAACGTCTAAAACTAAAACCCCCACTATTTTTTTCATAATTTGCTGACAAATAGATTGTCATGCGGGTGTTTTTAGTGATCATGTTGTGCTGGTCGGCCATATCGCTGTTTACCTTGCCTGTTTTTGCCCAAAAACAAGGCCAGAGCCTTATTGACTCATTGCTAAAAGAATTGCCGGGGAATAAGAAAGACACTGATAAAGTAGAGATACTCAGCAAGTTATCGTTTGAATACCGGGATGTGAACGCAGACCAGGGCATCAAATATGGTGAGCAGGCGCTGGCACTCGCTGAGCAGAAGAAGTGGAAGAAATGGATCGCCCGGGCAGATAACAGCATTGGCGGTAATTACAACTCCAAATCTGATTTTCCGAAAGCAATGGAGTATTATCTGAAAGCACTTACGATCAACGAAGATCTTAATGATTCGGCGGGAATTGCCACCAATTCCGTGAACATCGGGATTATTTACTTCGTGCAAAGTAATTTTGACAAGGCGCTCGATTATTATTTCAAGGCACTACCACTAAACACCAGCCTGAACACAAAGAGGGAGGCACAGATGAAGGCGCTGAAAGAGGCGATGAGCGGCCAAAAAGCCCCGGATAGTATGCTGGCCGGGAAACAAAAGGCGCTGGCGAAGCAATTAAGGGAAGGCAAGAAAGAGCTCGCGTCCAATTTAGCGGATATTGGTATTGTGTACAGCAGTACAGAGGAGTATCCCAAAGCCATGGGGTATTACCAAAAGGCACTTGTGATAGACGGTGATATTGATAACAAGGATGGAAAGGGAGAGATATACGCAAACATAGGCGCCGATTATTCTGCTCAAAATAATTATCCCGAGGCATTGAGCTATAGTTTCAGCTCATTGCGTATCTACCAGGAACTCGGTAACAAAGACGGTATTGCGGCCAACCTGGGCTATATCGGTGAGGCATACCTGGGCATTGCAAAAAACTTCGACGGCAGCCTGAAGGGGAATTCCCTGATCCCTGCTGATAAGGCGGCTAATCTTGATAAAGCTATCGAATATCTGAACCAGGGCATCAACATTTCAAAAGAGATCGGTAACCTCAATTACCAGTTACAGTTCAGTCACGATATATCGGATGCCTATACATTTGCGGGGAGATGCGATGATGCTTTGCGCAGCCTGAAGATGTATACCATGCTTAAAGACTCCGTGGTATTCTCTGAGCAGAGTAAGACCAAGATCAAAAACCTGGAAAAGCAAAGGGAGGCGGAGCTCAGTGATAAGATCGCGAAACTGGAGAAACTGAAGAAGCGGAATGAAACGCTGGCCACGCTCGGTGCGTTCTTTGTGCTGATAACGATAATTGGTACGGTGATCTGGAACAACAGGAAAGTGACTGCGGAAAAGCAGAGATCTGATGAATTGCTGCTCAACATCCTGCCCGCAAAAGTGGCCGAGGAATTGAAGGCAACAGGCAAAACTGAGGCAAAGTTTTTTGATCCTGTGACCGTGATCTTTACTGACTTTGTAGACTTCACGATACATGCGGAAAAAATGAGCCCTGCTGAACTGATCGCTGAGCTGCATACCTGTTTTAAGGCATTTGATGAGATCAGCGGCAAGTATAGCATTGAGAAGATAAAGACTGCCGGAGATGCGTACATGGCTGTTTCCGGGTTGCCGATCGCGAACAGTGCCCACGCCGTGAACATGATACATGCAGCTATCGAGATCCGGGATTTTATGGCGCAGAGAAGAGCGCAGCTGGGAGCTAAAGCTTTTGAGATACGCATAGGAGTGCATAGTGGCAGCGTGGTTGCCGGGATAGTGGGTGTGAAGAAATTCGCTTATGATATCTGGGGAGATACCGTGAACACAGCGGCACGTATGGAGCAGAATAGCGTTGCCGGTAAGATCAACATCTCAGAGACTACCTATGATCTTGTGCATAATGCTTTCACGTGTGTATATCGCGGTGAGATAGAGGCGAAGAACAAGGGTAGCCTGAAAATGTATTTTGTTGAAAATAGTAATGATAAAAAGGTAACAACATAAAGTTAGTTTGAGTAAAGATTTGCGAATGCTCTTAACACACCATTTAAATTGTTTTTTATGAAAAAGCTGCTTCGATTATTTCAGATCACTGCGCTCGCTTGCTGCACTTTGCCGGTATCGGCGCAGAACCTGATCACTGTAGCCGGGAATGGCCAGATGTCTTTTGGCGGCAATGGGGGACCTGCATCTACAGCGGCATTTAACGGGCCTACAGGTATATTTTTCGACCCGAATTCGGCGACTTTGTTTGTATGCGATGCGAATAACAATGTTGTGCGGACGATAGATCCGACAGCGTTTGTTCGTCCCTATGCCGGCAATGGATTTAATGCCGGTACAGGCTCCGGTGGTTATGCGGGTGACGGAAACCCTGCGCAAGGCGCCGAATTATATATACCACAGGGTATTTTAAGAAACCAGGCGGGAAATACATACTTTGCCGATGCGGGTAACCATGTGGTGCGGAAAGTAGACCCATCGGGTATTATTACAACGATAGCGGGAACAGGTACGTCGGGAAGTGGCGGCGATGGATCAGCGGCAACTGCGGCGACTCTGAACTTCCCGGTGGGAGTTGCCATCGACACTTCCGGTAACTTGTACATATCCGACTATAATGCTAACGTGATTAGGAAAATTGACGTCAGCGGTATCATCACCACCATTGCGGGAACCGGAACAGCAGGATACAATGGAGATGGTATTGCTGCCACGGCGGCACAGCTAGACCAACCCACGCACATTGTAACCAGTGCGCACGGGGACCTTTATGTTACAGATGCTTCAAACCACAGGATACGGAGGATCAACTTAACAACCGGCATCATCTCAACCGCGGTGGGAACAGGTCTGCCAGGCAATGGCGGAGACAATGGTCCGGCTACGATAGCACAGATCAATATACCCAGGGGTATTACGATCGATCATTCAGGGAATCTATATTTTACGGACGTTGGCGAGAATGTGATCAGGAAGGTGAATATACCTACCGGTACCATCACAGCGTTTGCTGGTATTGCAGGCCCTCCCGGCTATACCGGTGATGGCGGACCTGCTACCGCGGCCACGCTCAATGTGCCGGACGGTATTACCTCAGACTCTGCAGGAAATGTCTTTTTCTGCGACCGTCTTTCCAAAGTGGTGCGTAGGGTGCTCACTGATGGTACTATATCAACTGTAGCGGGAAATGATCACGATCTGTTTTGTGGTGACGGTGGCCCCGCTACAGAGGCTGAGCTGGATTCGCCGATGGCGAGTGCGTTTGATGCTGCGGGTAATCTATATATAGCAGACTATGGTAACAATTGCGTGCGTGTTGTTCATTCTTCGGGCGGCATCAGCACGTTCGCCGGTGATGCCCTTGCAACGGCGGGCTTCTCGGGCGATGGCGGACCTGCAACGGCGGCTAAGCTCGATCATCCCAAGGGTGTAGCGGTCGATGCTGCGGGCAATGTTTATATATCCGATGCGGGTAATTCATGTATACGCATTGTGCACACTTCAGGCAATATCTCTACTTATGCCGGTACGCCATTGACAGCCGGTTACAGCGGTGATGGCGGTAGTGCGCTCAGTGCGCATATGAGCGATCCCACGGGGCTTGCGATCGATTCTGTGGGCAATCTGTATGTTTCGGATGCGGGTAACCATGCGTTGCGGGTGGTGCATACTTCGGGCGGCATAAGTGGCCTGGCAGGCAATGGAATCGCCGGTTCGGGAGGCGATGGTGGAGCTGCTGCTTCTGCGCAATTAGTTTACCCGATGGGGCTTGCGTTTGATGCCAGTGGTAATCTGTATGTGGCTGACTCTGGTGACGCACGTGTGCGTATCATTCATACATCCGGCAATATAGATGCATTTGCAGGTACCGGCACGCCTGGTTTCAGTGGCGATGGCGGCTCTGCCGCATCTGCGCAATTGAGAGCGCCGATGGGCGTTGTGGTTGATGATACAGGTAATGTGCATATCTCTGACGGATCAGATGCACGCGTGCGAATTGTGCATACATCAGGCAATATCAGCTCGCTGGTGGGTACCGGTGTGCCCGGGTTTAATGGTGATGGTCCGGTAGGGTCGGCGCAGGTGAATATGCCTGTGGGCCTGAGCAAGGATCAGACAGGACGCATTTATGTGACAGACAGGAACAATGACCGTGTTCGCCGCTTTGTAGGAAATGGGGGACTGGCCGTGAAAACTGTGAGTGCAACAGCTAACGGTGAGCTTGCGGTATATCCTAATCCGGGCAAGGGTGCTTTTGTTGTTGACTTCGCTTCGTCGACCACCAGTAAAATGCATTATACTGTGACTAACCTGCTTGGGCAGAGCATAGTCGATGGTGATGCAATTACCAATCAGCCGTTTGAGGTACGGTTGTCAGTGCCGGCCGGGATATACTTACTGAATGCGGCGACCGGTGATAGCCGGAAAACGGTGAGGGTCGTTGTTGAGCCTTAGGCTATCCGGAGGAACTTCTTGTTTTATTTGAAATGCCTGCGCTGAAATATCATTTGTGATATTTCGGCACAGGCTTTTTACTGCGAAACAGTGGGTTTGGCTACAACAACAGTTGATTTGGCTGCATCCGTGTGTTTGTTGCTGCGGAACTTTGCAACAACAAAATAAACGGGAAAATGAAAATAACACTCACAGGATCGTTAGGACACATCAGCAGGCCACTTGCCATAGAGTTGGTTCAGAAAGGGCACAACGTAACAGTTATCAGCAGCAAGGCTGAAAGACAAAACGAAATTGAAGCCATTGGTGCAAAAGCGGTAATTGGGACCATGGCAGATGCCGGATTTTTAACGGAGGCTTTCAAAGGCGCAGATGTTGTTTATGTTATGGAAACGCATGGTGCCGGCAGTTTCTTTGACCAGGAGCTTGATCTTATGGCCGCTATCAGCAAGATCGGGCATAACTATAAGAGGGCCATTGAGCAGTCGGGAGTGAAGCGCGTGGTGCACCTGAGCAGCATAGGCGCGCATACCGATAAAGGCAATGGAATGCTCGCTTTTCACCATGATGTCGAGAGCACGCTGAAGCAGCTGCCGGACGACGTGTCCATCAAGTTTATGCGCCCGGTTGGGTTTTACTACAATATGCTGGCATTTATCCCTACAATAAAATCGCAAGGAGCGATCATCTCCAACTACGGTGGTGACGATAAGGAACCGTGGGTGTCGCCTGTAGATATTGCCGCTGTTATTGCCGAGGAAATTGAAAAACCTTTCAATGGAAGAGAGATACGTTATATTGCCAGTGATGAAGTTTCGCCAAATGAAGTGGCAGGCATTTTAGGTGAAGCCATTGACAAACCCGACCTGAAATGGCTGGTTATTCCGGACGAACAATTATTGAACAGCCTTGTGGGCGTGGGTATGAATCCGCAAGTAGCCAAAGGCTTTGTGGAAATGAATGCAAGCCGGCGCGGCGGTGTATTGTACGAAGATTACTATCGCAACAAGCCCACACTAAGCAAGACAAAGCTGAGAGATTTTGCAAAGGATTTTGCGGTAGCGTACAATAAAGCTTAACGGTTTGATCTTAAATAGATCACTTAAGGATTTCTGGATGATATTTTAACAACGTTTGTAACTGAGGTTTACCTAAATTGGATTTTTATGATGACACGGGAAATAATAATTGCGGGAGATAGTAGGACTCCGCTTAAAGTCAAACGTTTTGGCTATGGTACTATGCGTCTCACAGGGCCGGGCATCTGGGGTGAACCAGCAAATCGCCCTGAAGCGCTGCAGATATTAGAGCAATGTATTGCAAGCGGCATCAATTTTTTGGATACGGCCGATTATTACGGAGAAGATATAACGAACCGTCTGATAAAGGAAGCGCTCTATCCTTATCCCGATGATCTGGTGATATGCACCAAGGTGGGCGGGGCGAGAAAGCCCGATAAAAGCTGGGTACATTTTAATAGCCCGGAAAATTTGCGCAGCAGTATTGATAACAATCTGCGCACGCTGAAACTGGAGCAAATAACCCTTGTTCATTTCAGGGCTTTCCCGGGCGATGAGGGAGCTTTCAGAGAATCGATGCGGGCAATGTTTGAGATGCAGCAGGAAGGGAAAATATTGCATGTGGGTGTGAGCAACGTC
>CAINOM010000108.1 GCA_903851455.1 uncultured Bacteroidota bacterium
ATCACTACGGAGAACTGGCAGGGCATAAAAGAAGAGCTGGGCGACCTGCTGCTGCACATCGTTTTTTACAGCAAGATAGGCGCAGAGCAGGGGCAATTCACTTTTGATGATGTAATAGAGACCGTATGCAATAAGCTCATCAACCGCCACCCTCACATATATGGCAGCGTGAAGGTGGAAAACGAAACGGAGGTAAAGCAGAACTGGGAAAAGATAAAGCAGGCCGAAGGCAAAAAGTCGGTGCTGAGCGGTGTGCCCCCATCTATGCCTGCCCTGATAAAGGCGCTGCGGCTGCAGGAAAAAACAAAGCAGGTAGGCTTTGAGTGGGAAAATACCGGCCAGGTGCGCGACAAGGTAAATGAGGAGATACAGGAATTATACGAGGCCGTGGATGGCGGCAACCAACAGGAGATAGAAGATGAATTTGGCGATGTGCTGTTTGCGCTCATCAATTATGCACGATTTGTAAAGGTAGATCCCGAACTGGCGCTGGAGCAGACGAACAAGAAATTCATCCGTCGTTTTCAGCGCGTGGAAGATATGGCGCAGGGACAGGGCAAGTCGCTGCACGATATGACGCTTTGGGAAATGGATGAGTTGTGGAATAAGGTGAAGGAAGAGGAGCGGAAGTAACGAATTGCTTCGTATGTTATTTAGCGTGGATGTTAATTCAGCAGATCGGTCCCGCTGGGCTCACAAGCAACTGTGCTTTTAGCTATTGAGTTAAACTATTAGTAAACAAAATGTTCAGGCGATATCCATATTGGGGGTGGCTCATCCTGGGCTTGCTGCTGTGGTGCATCAATGGGTATAACTACCACTTGCACCGGCAGGATATGATGCCCGAGCGTATGGCCAAAGCCATCACCGCTGACCTCAGGCAGCGCAACGATGCCTTCGAGGGCTTCCTGGAAGATCACAGCCTGGTGCGCCACATGTTCAGCGACTCGCTCACAGAGAAGGAGACCGACCGTTTAAACAAATTTCCGTTCTACGTTTACGCTTTTGATAAGGACTCGCTGAAGTATTGGAACACCAATATTTTCACACCGGTATACAACGATTCCCTGCTGGGCAAGACGGTGGTGCTGAGAAATGAAAAGGGCGTGTTCGTCGCCCGCTGCATGGAGCAACCCGTTGCAGGAAAGAACAAAAGACTGATTGCACTGTTCCCCGTATTCATTACTTACCCACTGGAGAACGACTACCTGAGAACTCATTTCGCCGCGTCCGACAACATCCCCGTCACTACAAAAATATTATCGCCAGCTACGCCGCACGCTGGCGGGTTTCCGGTTTCTATGCGCGGAAACGATGTAGTGTTTTATCTCCAGTTCAATACTGCAGATGTGCAGAAGTGGATACCCAGCACGCTCTTTATATTGATGCTGCTCGCGGCCCTGGTGGTAAGTATATCGTGGGTGCAGCTAATGGTCATTTACCTCACCCGCAACAGGTCTTCACTCACCGGCCTCATTGTCACGTTGTCGCTGGTTGGTATTTTCCGTGCAGCGCTATACTTCTACGGTCTGCCGTTTAACCTTGATACCCTCACCTTCTTTTCACCCAGCCTGTATGCCTCCAGCAAGTTCCTTTCGTCGTTCGGCGACCTGTTCATCAATACACTGTGTGTGCTGTGGATCATCGTATTTATTACCCGCCATACACCCTACAAAAATTATTTCGACGGGCTGAAGATAAAGCCGCTCAGATACGCGGTAGCTGCAATTTTGATTTGTGTGCTCTTCCTGTACATGAATTTCTTTGTGGGCCTGGTGCGCAGCCTCGTGCTCGACTCCAGCATCTCTTTCGATGTAAGCCATTTCTACTCTATCAACATCTATACCATACTCGGCCTGCTGGTAATCGGCGCCATGACGGGCATCTCCTGCCTCGTCATCTACCTGTTCAATGTACAGTTCAACGCGCTGATCGAAAACAACTGGGTGAAGTTTTTGCTGATAGCCATTGCAGGAATAATATTGCTGAGCGCAAGCGGCAATCTTAATGATCCCTTTTACGACTCACTGGCTATATGCCTGCTGATCTTTATCATCATGCTGGACATACCGGGTTTCACGCTGGTATCAGACCTCTTTGAGCCACACATGATCGCATGGGCCGTTTTCATTTGCGCGTTCTGCACGGGGGTTGTACAATACTTCAACGAGATAAAAGAAAAAGGCGCCCGCAGGGCCTATGTAGAATTAAAGTTTTCGCCGCACCGCGATAACCTTATGGAGTATGACTTTGATAAAAAAGCCTACGCTATAGAGAAGGATAAAGCGCTGAAAACTTTTTTCAGCAGGCCTTCTGCCACTGGCAGAAAGAATATCACCGAGCGCTTCAACGCCTTGTACTTCACCGGCTCCGTAAATAAATATCAGGCCTGGCTTTACCTGTTCGATGATAATGGCAAAAATTTATTTAACAAAGACACGCTCAGCTATACTACCTTACAGAATAAGAAAAACGAATCCTGGGCCACTAATTCGACCTTCCTTTTTTACATGGAAGAGCTGCACGACCGGCACTTTTACTACGCCTATATTCCCATATACAGCGACTCCATAAATAAGAAGATAGGGACAGTTGTTATAGACCTCGATACGAAGAAGCCAACTACAGAAACTGCCGTATATCCGGAGCTGCTGAAGACCAACACCAACAAGACCAGCCAGCAGGAAAACGAATACTCAGTAGGCGTATATATGGATGGCAAACTGGTGTCGCAAACAAAGGACTATCCATTTACCACGCTGCTGAAAAATGACAACCTCAAGGAGCAGGACTTCGCTTTTTACGACAACAAGAATGTTTCTGAACTGCGATATAAAGTAGAAGACAAGCGTGTGGTAGTGGTAGCGCATGAGCATAACCGTACCCTCGAGATGATCACGCTGTTCTCTTACATATTCGTGATGCAGGTTTTCATTGCCCTGTTCATTGTCATTTACCAGCTCTACCTTTCTTATTTCACCGGCGCCATTTTAGCCGGCAGCTTCCTGAAGCTGACACTGGGCAAGCGCGTGAGGTATTCCATGCTGGCCATCGTACTTATATCTTTCGTGGTGGTCTGTTCGGTGACCATCTGGTTCTTTACCAACCAGTACCAGTTGTCTAACATCAAAAAACTGCAGTCGAATATGCAGATCGCGCGGCAGTCGGTTGATGATGAGCTGAAGCTGGTAAACGCCTTTTCATCCTATGCCCGCTTCGATTCTATCTGCCGGTCTAACTGGTTCAAAGACTACATCATCAGAACTGCAAACCGGCAGAAAATAGACATCAATATATTCCACGATCACGGCACTCTTTTCTCCTCGTCGCAGGAAGAGATCTACGACAAAGGACTGGTATCAAGAATGATGCGGCCAGCCGCGATGTTCCAGCTCAACAAACTGGGAAAATCTATAGTGGTGCAGAATGAACGGGTAGCTGGCTTGTCTTATCTTTCGGCATATGAGCCGTTGACCGACGAATTTGGCAAGACCATGGGCTATATCAATGTGCCCTTCTTCTCCTCTGAAAAAGACCTGAATCTGCAGATCTCCAATATCGTGGTCACGCTTATCAATCTCTATGCGTTCATATTCCTTATCTCCAGTGTCATCACAGTTTTTATCACCCGGTGGATAACGCGGACGTTCAACATGATCATAAAGCAGTTTGGCCGCATAAACCTGCAGCGCAACGAGCGCATACAATGGCCTTATGACGATGAGATAGGCTTGCTGGTAACCGAGTATAACAAGATGGTGAACAAGGTGGAAGAGAACGCAGCCAGGCTGGCACAGAGCGAGCGTGAAAGCGCATGGCGCGAAATGGCCCGCCAGGTAGCCCACGAAATAAAGAACCCGCTGACGCCCATGAAGCTGAACATTCAGTACCTGCAGCAGGCCATGAAAAATGACGCGCCCAACATAAAGCAGCTCACAGATAAGGTGGCAGATTCGATCGTGGAGCAGATAGATAACCTCTCTTATATCGCGTCGGAATTTTCGAATTTTGCGACCATGCCGGAGGCCCGGCCGGAAAGAATGGAGCTGGGCGAGCTGCTGCACAAAGCAGTGCAGCTGCACCTGGACAGTGCCCGTGTGAAGGTGACCATACTGGACGTGCCTGAACAGCTTTATGTATATTCAGACCGCAGCCAGCTGCTGCGCGTATTCACCAACTTGCTCGAAAATGCAAAGCAGGCAATACCCGCAGAGCGCAATGGCAACATACTCGTTTCACTGACCACTGAAAATAATGAAGTAACCATCTCCATTGCCGACAATGGCTCAGGCATACCAGAAGAGATCGTGGGGAAATTGTTCCAGCCTTACTTTACTACCAAAACCTCCGGCACCGGCCTGGGCCTCGCAATGACAAAAAAAATAATCGAGTTCTGGAAAGGCACTATATGGTTTGAAACTAAAGAAGATGTAGGCACTACCTTTTTTATCAGGCTGCCGTTAACCCCTGACTCCTAAAAGGCAACCAACAATTTAGCATACCTGCTAACCTGTACGGCCGGTCTTCATCCAGCAGATTTATTTTACATAGAATTACCGAACTCCCAAAGTTTTACCAAAGCCGAAAGCTTATTCTCCAGCGAACTCCCCTTTAGGGGCAGGGGGTGGCTTCACCACACCTGTACTTCCCGTTCCAGTTCAATGTTGAATTTTTCCTTTACGGACTTTACGATCTCGCTGGAGAGGTTCCATATGTCTTTGCCCTTTGCGTGTGCGTAGTTCACCAGCACCAGGGCCTGCTTCGCATGTACGCCTGTATCGCCTTTGCGATAGCCCTTCCAGCCGCAGCGCTCTATGAGCCATGCCGCCGGTACTTTTACGAGCAGATCATTTACCGGGAAGGATGGTACCGCATCATATAGCGAGCGCAGCTGCGCAAATTGCGCCTTGGTGATCGTCGGATTTTTAAAAAAGCTGCCGGCATTGCCTATCTGTTTCGGGTCGGGCAGCTTGCTGGTCCGTATGTGCATTACTGCATAGGCTATAGCTTTTGCAGATAGTTCCACTACGCCCATGTTTTCCAGCTCTTCCTGTATAGCGCCGTAGCTGGTATTGTAGGTTGGTTTTTTACTCAGTTTGTAAACTACAGATGTAATGAATGCCTTGTCCTTTAGCTGGCGCTTAAAAATACTGTCGCGATAACCGAAAGCACATTCGCGGTTGCTATAGGTAAGAAAGGTTTTTTCTTTCCAGTACCAGAAGGTAACGCTCTCTATAGTCTCCTTTGCCTCCACTCCATACGCGCCGATATTCTGCATCGGCGATGCACCCACCGTGCCGGGTATCAGCGCCAGGTTCTCAATACCCCCTAGTCCTTTGTTGATCGCATACAGTACCAGGTCGTGCCATATTTCACCTGCCTGCACATTGAGCCATATATGATCTTTGTTTTCCCGCTCTACCGTTATCCCTTTTAGCTTATTATGCATCACCACACCTGTAACCGGGTGTGTAAGCAGTATATTGCTGCCACCGCCAAGCACATGCTTTTTTTCGGGCAATGCTGTTATCTCTGCCAGGTCATTAATATCATCCAGTTCCACAAAATACTCGGCCGGTACATCTATGCCGAATGTATTGTATGGTTTCAGAGAAATATTTTGTTGCAGGTGCATTGAGTACTTTGTTGATCTAAATTACATAACTGTGCGTTTATCCTTGCAAATCAAAAACAGGATTTTCGATTTGCAAGGTAAATGGATTACAGGTGTGCGTTAATGTTAATTTCTTCCTGTAAATTTTACCCCCAGTCCGTTTCCGCCACTTAGCTTAATTACCCCATTCTCATACGTCAGGCCTTTGGCTATATCCTCGTTCAGCAATAGCGGACCGTCTGCATCCACCTCATCAAGCAGCGGTAGCAGGTTAGCAACCGCAGCAGTGCCTATACTGCTTTCATTCATGGATCCCATCATCACCTTCAGCCCCAGTGCGCGGGCCTCCTTTATCATTCGCATCGCCGGTGTTATGCCACCACACTTGGTGAGTTTTATATTTATGCCATGGAAGCCGTCAACGCATTTTTTTACTTCATCTTCGGTGCGGCAGCTCTCATCAGCAAATAACGGCAGCGGCGACAATTTTTTCAGCTCTGTCATAGCCTCTCGGTCTTCCTTCGGCAGGGGCTGCTCTACAAGGGTCACACCCAGTTTCTGCAACTCCGGTAGCAGTCTTTTTGCTTCTTCAAATGTCCAGCCTTCATTGGCATCCACCCTGAATGGCGCATCCGTATGTTTTCTCAGCGCGATCAATCTGTCTATATCATCTGCACTGCCGGTCTTTATTTTGTATACCGGCCATGGATGCGCTTCCATTTTGGCCACCATATTTTCAATGGTATCCAGCCCTATGGTGTAATCGGTGACCGGGGCGTTCTCCCAGTTGATACCGAGCATTTTATATAGCGGCATCCTGCGCATCTGTGCCCATAGATCCCAACCCGCTATATCCAGGGCCGCTATAAGAAAATGCTGGCCTGGTATCAGGTGATGCAGAAAATGCCAGAAACGCTGCGGATCGGTAAGGGCATAACGCTCTATCATAGCCCGCTTGCTTTCCAGCGATGCCACCATATCCGGTACCGTTACGTTGTAGTAGGTAATGGCTGGCGCTTCGCCATACCCGGTCATATCTGCCAGGCCCAGCGAAACGATCAGGGTAGGCTGGTGCGTCTTGGTGCCCTTGAATATGGTAAATGGATATTCAAACGGCAATTCAAAGGAATAATGCCTTAATTGTAACATTCGATAAAATTGCGACTATTTTTGTTCAGAAAATAATAGTATGCCAAAAGTCCCGTTCTGGGTTTTTATTTTTATTGCAATACTCTATTTCACCGCCGTCCGCGTGGATACCATGGATATCGATGCATCGCAATATGCCGAGATAAGCCGGGAGATGATGAAGAGTGGTGACTATCTGCATGTGTACGACCGTGGACTGAACTACCTGGACAAACCGCCCTTTCTCTTCTGGGCGAGCGCAGCGAGCATGAAAATTTTTGGGGTCAATAATTTTGGCTATAAATTTCCTTCCATATTGTTTGCGCTGCTGGCTTTATATGCCACTTACCGGCTGGCAAGGCTGTTCTACGGCGAGGCAACCGGCCGCATGGCCGCACTGGTACTGGCCACCTGCCAGGGCATGTTCCTGATGACGAACGACATACGCTGCGACACCATACTCATGAGCTGGGTCATTACCGGTGTGTGGCTCATACAGGAGTGGTATGTGCAGTGCAAGCCAAAATACATCCTGCTCGGCTTTGCGGCGATCGGCTTCGGAATGATGACAAAGGGGCCCATCGCGCTGATGGTACCCGTATTCTGCTTCGCGTCCGACTGGGCCCTGAAGCGGCAATGGCGCAATTTCTTCAGGCCGGTTTACCTGCTGGGGCTGGTCATTATAGCTGTTCTGCTCATCCCCATGAGCATTGGGCTCTACCAGCAATTCGATCTTCATCCGGAGAAAGTAATGGAAGGCAAGCACGGGGTTTCAGGCCTGCGGTTCTTCTACTGGTCGCAAAGCTTCGGGCGCATCACTGGTGAAAGCCCCTGGAAGAATGACGTGAACATCGGCTTCCTGTTCCAGAATATGCTTTGGTCATTCCTGCCGTGGGTAGTACTTTTGTTCCGGCCATACTATTGAATGCAGTTCAGCTCGTGAAGCAAAAATTCCGCCTGCAGCCACAGCAGGAGTGGGTAACCACTGGTGGCTTCCTCATCACCTATCTCGCACTTGGGTCTTCGGCCTACCAGTTGCCGCACTATATCTTTATTGCTTATCCATTCGCAGCTATTATTACAGCAAAACTGCTTTGGGATCTCATAGACGGAGAAAAGTACAGGGTCCTGCTGCG
>CAINOM010000109.1 GCA_903851455.1 uncultured Bacteroidota bacterium
CCGCAAAGAAGGCTGCACCGAAGAAAAAGAAAACCGAAGAGTAATGATCTGAAAAATAAAGCAAGGGTTGGTCACTTTGTGCCCAACCCTTGCTTATTAACTATACGCTGCGCATCTTTGGCTTCAAGACCGCTTCTTAAGAACCAGCTTCTTCCGCTCGCGAGAAACATTATTTCTTGCTATCAGATCACAACGATCTCATAATAATCTGCTCTGCTAAAATATTTCTGTGCCAGTAGTTGCAGTTCTTTTGCTGTTACTGTCTTGTAGATGTTTATATTGTTGTTGAAGTACTCTTCTGTAAACCCGTTTAGGATAAGGGTGCGCCAGCGTTGCAATATCGAGAATGGGCCATCCAGGTCGCCAAGCAGGCCGCCGAGCAGGTAATTTTTTACCAGCAGCAGTTCATCTTCATCCGCCGGCTCATTGCAAAGCCGCTCCATTTCATGGTACACCTCTTTTATCGCATCTTCCACCACGGCCCTGCCGGTCTCGGTATGGATGATAAATGAGCCTCCATTAATGTCAGGAGACAATGAACTATAGATGCCGTATGTGTAGCCCTTTTCCTCGCGTATGTTGCTCATCAGCCGTGAACCAAAGTAGCCGCCAAATAACGTGTTGAGTACCACCATAGGTGAGTAGTCGGGATGGTGCCTGTTTGGAAAGTCCCTGCCAATACGGATCGCGCCTTGCACACCATTCGGGTCATTGCTTATTCTGAGCACTTTGTCCTTTGCGGGCTGTACATCAAAAACATCTTTCTGCGTTTCAGACCATTCTACGGCTACTTTCCCGAAGATATCATTGATGCATTTCACTTCGGCCGCGCCTACTTTGCCGGCCATAAACATGCGGGCATGTGCCAGGTTATAATGCGTTTGATAAAAGCTCACAAGGTCTTCGCGCCTGATGGCTTCGATGCTCTCTTTCTTAGAGTAGCGCCCATACGGATGGTCTGGGCCAAAGAGTAGTGCGTCTATTTGCTGGTTGGCTACAAACTCACACTGCCGCAGGTTTACCAGCAGTTTCTGAATAGCATTGTGCTTATGTATTTCCACTTCACTTTCCGGGAAGGTTGCATCGGTGATTATTTCGCGCACCATCGGCAATAGGTCCGGTAAGTGCTTGGTCAGCGAATACAGTGTTACCGTCGCATAGTCATTACCGGCGTTGATCTTCAGTTGTGCACCGTAAAATTCCAGTGCCTCATGTATCTGCTCTGCCGTGTATTTCGAAGTGCCGTTTTTAAGGAGCCCGGCTGTTGCCTGTGCTACAGATGGCTTCTGCTCATACCACAGCCCCGCAGGAAAAACCCAATCGATTTGAGCCACATCCTGTACGCCGGCATCCAGCCAGTAAAGAGGTAGGCCATTCTCTAATTTCTCTGTTTGTATGGGCGGCAGTTTATATTCAAACTCAACTGCATCATGTATTTCCGGGGGTGTGTGTCTGTCTAATACCATTATTACTCTTTTACCAATTTAATTGTAAACGTACGAAGTTACTAATTAACCCAACTCCGGCTACAGAAACAAAAGAAAGAGAAAACGGATCCTACGATAGATAAATGCCAGGCACTGCTCAGTAAGATACATATTGAGTGCTTGCGAAATTAAAGCCGAATGCCGTATCTATCGTCAGAGTGGTTTTAGAACTTGTCTTTATGAGTTCTGCCCTGGCAACAGCTGTCGATGATTTTAAAATGAATATAGAGGTAGATGCGGCGCTGGTGTATACATACGTCAGGTACTCGCCATTGTAAGACATTGCTTTTTGCGTGGAGTCGCTGCTTAGAAATATGTAGTCCGCAGGCTTATTACTGCTGCCATAAAGGGTTATTGCTGGAATACCATTCACAGTACCAGAAACTATTTCCACTTTATCCTTTTTCGAACACGAAAGTAGAGAGAGCACTACGACAAGAATGGGGGCAACAAAAATCGTTTTCATTTTAAAGTAAACGTAAACGATGCCACCTTTCGTATACCTGTATGACAACTATTGTGCGCTGTTCAGTAACACGATCGCTTCAACGACAAATACAACGCCTACAGCCATTAATGCAAAGAATAAAATCGTTGTAAGTACAGTGTACGTGTTCGAAAGTGTTTGGTTCGTTTTTTCGTAATGTACATTTTCCATGAGATAATTGATTTAGTTAGCGACAAGGTAAAGATACTACGATAAACAATATATTATACGGGAAAAACACCCTTTTTTTAACTAATGTCTTTAATAAATTGTTAGGCCTTTGAAAATGAAACTCAATATTAGCTGCAAAATGAGTTTCCGCACTAAATCCAACACATGATGAAAATTTTTATATTTGTTGCGATTTTTGTTAACGGAACCGAAAACGTACTAAATGTGCGCATACGAAAACGGTCTATGTTAACCGGGCACAGAATTACATGTGATTAACTCGTTAATAATAACATTATATGGTTTAAGTAAAATAGAAAATAAGGATATTTACAGTAGCAGCAATTATTACGCCTGTAAAATATCACTCGCGGTAATTGTTTCGTTTTCAAAGGGGTGTGTTGTATCATGTCAATCAACAATAAGAATTTATTACACCAGCTTAAAGAACATTTTGGAAATTCAATTCCAATCGACTTGCTGCCCTTTTTAGGTTCTGTAAATGACGTATACAATAACATTGATGTCAGCCCCGCACCCGTTAGCGATGCGCTGGTAAAAGTAAAAAATAAAGCAAAAAGCAAAGAAGACTGTGGACGTATGAAAGTGCATCACGCGCTCATACAGCAGACCGCTAAAACGGGCTCCTGGGAATTCAATTTTCCGGAACATACAAGTAGCGATCACAAAAGAGTCAGCGACTCGCATGTTTATTACTTTTCTGATGAAGTATACCGGATACTGGGGCTTGAGCCGGGCTCATATGAGTTAAGCAAAGACTTTTTCTTTCCTCAGCTCAATCCTTACGACCTTGGCATCATACTCCAAAATGAACCTGGTACTGACGCCGACAATAAAAAATACGAAGAAGAGCATACGGTTTTTCTTAAGGATGGTTCGGAGCGCGTAGTGCTTAAAAAGTCAGACATTTATTTTGACAAGAGTGGATTTTCGCCTTCAAGGATAATTGGCACATTGCAGGACATCACAGAGAAGAAGATGCTGGAAAATGACCTGCAGAATTTGAGAAGAGAAAAGGAAACCATTCTTCAAAACCTGTTCAACGCCTATCTTTCTTATGATGTGATCAATAGCAGGGTGCTGTTCTCGAACCTCGCTTTTGAAAAGATATTCGAAGGCACCCCGCTCGAAGGGAAGACCAGCGAAGCATCGTTTCTGTCGCTTATCTCCGATGAAGATAAGACCGGCGAATATACGCTGCTTCGCAAATTGGTCAAAGGCATCACCGCGGTTCACAACTTCAGGATACGGCTTAATGATGGTAGTTTCCGCTGGCTCGAATCCCGCATGATCCCTACCTTGGGTCGCGATGGACGCCTGGTGCGCATAGAGCTTGTGGCCAACGATGTCACAGCATATAAAAAGGCCGATAGCAGCGCAAATGAAGTAAAAACCGCCTTGCAGAAACAGCTGTTCAGCGTGGGCGAAGCAGTGTTATTACTCAACGAGGAACTGATAGTGACTTACGCTTCCGAAAATGTGACCCGCCTGCTTGGCTTTACGCCGGAAGACATTGTCGGCACTGCTATAAGGAACCTCGTTTACCCTGGCGATAATGAAAAAGTAGTGGTATTCTACAATGGTATTCTCGCGGGCGATAGCGAGACCGACAGGCTTGCTTTCCGGTTCATCAGCAAAGCAGGAGATGAAGTGTGGTGCGAATGCGTCGTTCAGGATATGACCGACAATGGCCTGGTAGGCGGCATCCTCACCCGGGTAAGAGATGCTACTTTCTTCAAAGAGCAGGAGAGCCATTTGATATCTACTGTTGATGACCTGAAAAAGATCAATGCAAGTCTTGAAGATTTTGTGTCGGTAGTGTCACACGATCTGAGAGCGCCACTCCTTTCCATGAAAGGCATTATGGACCTGATGGATATGAAGGAAGAGAGCGCACCCATGGCAAACGAACTGGAATACCTGCGAAGCAGTGTAGAAAAACTGGATAGCTTTATCATAGACCTGCTTGATTACTCAAGATGCACAAGAAGCGGCGTGAAACCCGAAAGTATATGTCTTGAAGACATATTGGACACTACGACCAATTATTTGAGGTTCATGAATCCACAGCAAAAGCCCGTGGAATTCAAAAAAAGAGTAAAAAACGGAGTATTGTTTTATTCTGACCCAAAAATGATTAATATTATACTCAATAACCTGATTTCCAATGCTATAAGATATAGCAGTCCCTCATCCGACCACCCGTATGTGGAGGTGAACATAAATGCCACCAGTGAAAACGCGCGAATAGAGGTTATTGACAATGGAATAGGTATTGCAAAAGAAGACCAGGAAAGGGTGTTTGATATGTTTTACAGGGTATCAGAAGACAGCAATGGTACAGGTCTTGGCCTGCACCTGGTTAAAATGGCGGTAGAAAAATTAGCAGGTGAAATAACTATAGAATCTGAACATAATGTAGGCACCAAGTTCTCTATACTCATTCCAAACATGCTCAATAATAACCAAAACTAGAACGAATGGACACAGCAGCCAGTAAGTTTTCATTTAAGAAAGTAGTAGCGATCGAGGATACCAAAATAGACCAGTATATCATCCAGAGCACTATGAAAAAATGCAATTTCAGTGAGCAACTCATCGTATTTGGTTCTGCCGGAGATGCTTTGTCTCACTTTGATGCAGTAGACGAAACAATGCCCGACCTCCCGGACCTGATATTCCTGGATATTCACATGCCTAAAATGAACGGCTTTGAATTCCTGGCAGCATTAAATGAAAAACACGACAGCCTTAAACACAAAGTAAATATTGTATTGCTGACGTCGTCGCTGGACCCCATTGATAAAAAATTATCCAGCGAATTCCCGAACATAAAACTGTTCCTCAATAAACCGTTGAACACAGAGAAGCTCGAAAAAATAAGCGCCATGATGTGCGTTGAAAGTAATTAGTAAAATAGATACACACCTGTGCATACAGGATATTAAACGCCTAGTCACTCTTTGCTCCACAGACAAAACCAAGACCGATGGAAAGTACAGTCAGTAAGTTTGCTTTTAAAAAAGTAGTATCGATAGAAGACACAAAGATCGATCAGTTCATTATCGAGAACACGATGAAGCGGTGCAATTTCAGCGAAGAAGTCGTAATGTTTAGCTCCGCCGGCGCTGCGTTGTCCCATTTTCAGCAGGTCGAAGAAAAAATGGCAGAACTACCCGACCTTATTTTTTTAGAC
>CAINOM010000110.1 GCA_903851455.1 uncultured Bacteroidota bacterium
CTGAACAGCAATCCTTTTCCCTGCTGGTACACGAATGCCGTATCGCCCCGTACGCCGGCGTAAAGATGCTCGCCCATCGTTACGCTGCTGAATGCGTCCGGAAGTACGGAGTCGCCAGTAGGCGTTAATAATCCATACCAATAGCGGTGGCCGTCATAGGCCGCAGTTCTCACAAAGTTGTCCTCAGTTGATTCCGCGTCGAACGAATAACCGGTTAGGGCACCGCCGTTGTCGTTGGCAAGCATATCATTATGTGTATAGGACGTGAAAGCAAATATTCTTTTCTTTTTGTTGACAAGCCTGTAATTCTTCGAACTGCCGATCGTCACCACCTGGCCGTCCCCATTTACGAGCATGCAATCAGAGCGGTCGGAGTCGTAGCATGCTATAGCCCGATCGGGCAGTACCGTGTCAACGGTCCTGAATTGGAAAGGGTTGGGGGCGGGCAGCATTCCGGTTGCATTTGCGAACTCGTACCTATTGTTTGCCTTAATGATATAGCAATTGCGCCACCAGGTAACGTTGCCGTAGCGTTTTTTAGCCGTTCATATACCGACCGTTTATACTGTGCGCTGCACGTACTGCTTAGGGAGATGGCAATAATGAGGGTCAGGATAATTGCGCGCATTTGCAGGATTGTTATGCCAAGTTACGATTGAAGTGCAATCAGATGATGTTCCGGCGCTGAAAATTTAGGCGATACTTGCAGATCGCCCCTGCCTTCCATAACAGATGTTAATAAAATACTCGTTTTGTACAATGGAGGACGGTAATAATGTGACAGCTATTTACTGTTTTAGGCAATATCGGCGGGCGTAATGCGTTATTTCTTTACTTTTGAGGATACAGTAAATTTCATAGCATCTTGAAGCGTATATATTGTTTTTTTTCGTTTTTTATTTTATGTGCCGGCCTGCTTAAAGCGCAGGACAAACCGATAGGGTACTGGGATTCATTTCTTCCGTACAATTCATCATTGGGTATCGCTACCGATGGTACCACCATCTATAGCATATGCAGGCAAGGCTTTTTCTCCTTTAACCCTACTACAAATGTTACCGAGACTTACAGCAAAGTAAACGGTATGTCGGATATAGGCATGGCGTGCGTGGGGTATGATGGGACCACGGGCATTACTGTATTGGTATATAACGACTGTAACATAGACCTGTTTAAAAACAATACTTTTTACAATATACCGGATCTGAAACTCAAGTCGATACCGGGTACTAAGGCTGTGTACAGCGTATATACCGAAAACGGGATCGCGTACCTGAGCTCATCAATAGGTGTGGTGGTGATTGACCTTACATCGCACAATATTTTACAAACCTACCAGTTTCTCATCGGTGGCAGTGTGTCCCCTGTGAAAGACTTTACCGGGGGGAATGATTCGTTTTATGCGGTGACCGGTGGCGGCTTGTATGTTGCCAATAAAGATAATCCCGAGCTGCAGAATTTTGCGGTGTGGCGGCTTGTAGATAAGACACATTCATTCAATAATGTGACCAATGCCGGTAATGCGATATTTCTGTCTAATGCAAATAAAGTGTATAAACTGGTCGATGATACTATTGCAACTGTCTTCACGGCAAATCCGCTATCGGTGATTCGACATGCAGATGGACATGGAGACACGCTTTTTGTGTCAGAGTATATCGCCGGCATTTTCCGGAGCGAAATGATGATGCTTAATCCCGCCACTAATACAGTATATGATAGTTTCGCGTGTCCCGGTTCGATAGTGGGTGCGACGAAGCTGCTGAATGGCCAGATATGGATAGCCGATCTCTGGGGCGGCATAGAGGGTAAACTACTTGATACAGGTGCATACCAGGTATTCCATGCCGTGCCCCCGGGTCCGGCTGATGAATTTTCGTTCGACATCTATGCCAATAAAGGCGATGTGTGGATCGCCCACGGCGGCTTCGACGATAAATATGGGGCCGACTTTAACCTGGATGGCTTTTCGCATTTCAACAGCGGCACCTGGGTAGATTACAGTCGTGGGAATGCGCCGGCAATGGATACAGTGCATGATATCTGCACCATAGTGAAGGATGAAAGCACGGGCATTGTTTACTGCGGCTCCTTCCTTGACGGGCTGGTAATTGCCAAGCCGAATGCTGTGCTGCAGGTGCTGAAGCAGAACTCGGTATTCGATTCCAGCACTAGTTATTTTAGCCAGGGGCAAAAGCAGATCATCGGCTCTGCTATCGACAAGAATGGTAATCTTTGGCTTAGCTCCTACAGCTCGAGAGACTTGCTTTACGCACGAACTCCTTACCCGGACAGCACCTGGTATAAATTCTATGTGCCCGGGATAGGAAACGGAGGCCCAATGACGATAGACCAGAACGGCCAGATATGGGTGTCCTGCTCCTACGGTTTTGGCGTGGTGGTTTACAGCACTAATAACACGCTGCAAGACCAGAGTGACGACACTTATTTTAAATTGTCTGCGGGTGTTGGTTATGGCAATCTTCCAAGTAATACGGTGTTCTGCATTGCCGCCGACAAAAATAATAACATATGGATAGGCACCGACAATGGAATAGGCATAGTCAGCAATTGCTTCGCTCCTTTTACCGGTGCCCAGCCCTGCGATGCTCAGATACCCATCGTGCAGTATGACCAGTATGCCGGCTATCTTTTTGCAGGCAACAGTGTACGATCTATAGCGGTGGACGGAGCCAACAGGAAGTGGGTGGGCACTGACGACGGCGTATGGCTGCTGTCGCCGGATGCGAGCCAGATCATTTACCGGTTTACGATCGACAACAGTCCGCTGCCATCTAACCATATCGAGAAGATCACCGTGGACCCTGCGACCGGCGAGGTTTACATAGGTACAGACCAGGGGCTGGTAAGCTATCGCAGCACAGCAACGGATGGCAACAGCTCAACATCTAATGTGCTGGTATTTCCGGACCCTGTGCCGAGCGGATACACCGGTACTATTGCTATTAAAGGATTGCCTGCCGATGCGGATGTGCGCATCACCGATATATCGGGCCAGCTTGTGTTCCGTACCAAGGCGCTGGGCGGACAAGCTGTATGGAACGGTACTGATTATAAGGGGCACCGGCCGCAGAGTGGTGTGTATCTTGTTTTTGCATCGAGCAGCGACGGGTCGCAGGTCTATACCGGTAAAATGGTTTTTCTGGAGTAGTCATCCTCACAGTCGTAAGTTGTAAGTCGTAAGTCGTAAGTTGTAAGTCGTAAGTATAGGGCTTAGAGGCTGGGGAGCGAAACCGAAAACAGATCAGAATATCCGCTTAATTTTGCGCCGATAGTTATTATCGCGATCCAGTCCCCCAACCGAGGAAATAATATGCTGCATAAGACGAATGGAATAGTGTTGCGGGCCGTAAAGTACGGAGAGAGCAGCCTGGTTACTACCATTTTCACGGAGCTTTATGGTGTGCAGACCTATATGGTGCAAGGGGTGAGAAGCTCAAAGGCCCGGCAGAACCGCGCAGGTTTTTTCCAGCCGGGTACACTGCTGGAGCTGGTGGTGTATCAACAGCCGCAAAAGAATATGCAGCGCATACGGGAATTCCAGGCGGCATATATTTATAACGGGCTGCA
Source organism: uncultured Bacteroidota bacterium (assembly GCA_903851455.1). Lineage (GTDB taxonomy): Bacteria > Bacteroidota > Bacteroidia > Chitinophagales > Chitinophagaceae > Nemorincola. Next base: position 3,592 of record CAINOM010000110.1, read on the forward strand.
GGAAGATGTGGTGAAAAACAGCATTGTGCTTTTCTCGGCAGAGTTATTGCTGCGACTGCTGCCAGAGCTGGGGCCACTGCCGGCTTTGTTCCGGTTTTCTTACGACTATTTTGTTGCGCTTGACAATATGCCGCTGCATGAAGTGGCCAACTTTCCGTTGTTCTTCATCATAGAATGCAGTCGTGAGCTTGGTTATCCCTTAAAGGGAGGCTATAGTACAGAGACACCTTATCCGAATTTGCAGGAAGGAGATTTTACCGCACATACGCCATCTGAATCGCCTTTGAATGATGAGGATGCGCGCGCCCTTAGTCGGTTGCTGCAGGTAAACAGCCTGGCTGACCTTAGCCGTGCGGAGCTAAATTCAGAAAGACGGCTTCGGCTCATAGACTGGTATGTCAATTATCTCCAGCAGCATACGCAGCATATGGGTAACATCAGGTCGCTGTCTATATTGCGGACGATACTACATTAGGCATGCGCTACTGAAAGAGATACTCTGCCTGTTCTATACTGCCGGGCTTGCCCACGTCTATAAATATGTTGCCGGTGTGATCATAGCCTTTCAGCGTTTGCGTTTTCGCCAGGTCCAGGTATAGATCGATAAGGGAGAATTTTCCTTCGAAGGGAATGTTGTGTAATACCGACTGCGATAAGACCTGTATACCGCTGAAGGCGAAAGGCGAAAGCGGAGATGCCTGTCGCGACATGCGCTCCTGCCCGGTACTGTTATTTTTCCAGCCGCAGAGGCGCATATCGTTGTCAAATAATAACTGGCGGGACGAATCTCTTTTCATGACGGCAAGCGTGGCTACTGCATCAGAGCTGGTGTGAGCTGCGATCATTTTTTCGAGATCGAGATTGGTCAGCACATCAACGTTCATAACCACAAAATCCGCTTCACCCTCAAAGTAGGCGGCGGCTTTTTTCAATCCACCGCCGGTTTCCAGTATTTCTTCACGTTCATCGGATATGGTAATGTTGCTACCAAAGTGTGTGTGCTCAAAAAGCGCATCTTCTATCATGTCGGCAAAATGATGCACATTGATGATGACGTCATAAATACCGAAGCGCTGAAGGTAGCGGATATTATGCTCGAGAAGGGACTTGCCATTGACTTCGGCCAACGCCTTCGGGGCGTAGTCTGTAAAAGGCTTAAGACGCGTGCCGAGTCCTGCGGCGAAGAGCATTGCTTTCATGAATTCAAAATTCAAAAGTAAAAATTCAAAAGCCGGATAGAAGTTGCCCGGACTATATTTTGCTTCGTACGGCTTTTACTTCGTCGGCGGTTACGGCAGTGCCCCCGTTGCCGAAGTTGCTGTACACATAACTGAGTACGGATGCTATTTCCTCATCATTGAGTTGCTGTGCCGGCATGGCGCTGTTATACTTTTTACCGTTCACTGTCAGTTCTCCCGAGTAGCCTTTGATCACCTGGCTGATGGTTTTCTCCCTGTCTGAGATGAAGTCTGACTTTGCCAATGGAGGGAAAGTGCCTGCAATTCCCTCGCCATTTGCCTGGTGACAGGCGATGCAGGTTTTCTTGTAAATGGCATCACCGGTTGCTTTTGCAGGTGCAGCGGCTGTGTCTGATGCACCGGGCTGACCGGCGGGTGTGTTGCCGCAAGAATACATTAATAACAAGCCCGCTGCAAGTGCCGATGCGTAGTATATCTTCCTCATTGTTTGTATTTGCAAACAAAATAAGTAAATTTATAAGGACTTAGCGAAATTATCTCTGCTTATATACATTGTGCTTAGAGCGCATAAAGGAATAGAAATACCTATACAATATTGATGCGCAAAAAAATACTTTTATATTGTTACCTGCCGGTATTTTCGTTCGCGCTATATTCCTGCGGAAGTAATGCGAATGCAGGTGGCGCCAAGGCTCCTGAGCTGGTGAAGTACCCGGAGAAGAAAGACATGATATTGCTAACCGACCGGCCTCCGCAACTGGAGACACCACTGAAAATATTCAGGGAGGACATCACCCCTAACGATTATTTTTTTGTGCGCTGGCATATGTCGCAGATACTTACCCGGATCGATATAGATACGTTCAGGTTGCGGATAGGTGGGGCAGTGGATAAGCCACTGGCGCTCTCCATGAATGATCTACAAACAAAATTTCATCCAGACTCAATGGTGGCACTTGCCATATGCGCGGGTAATTCGCGCGGCACATTCAGTCCTAAGGTACCGGGCAGCCAGTGGAATAATGGCGCAATGGGCAATGCGAAATGGAAAGGCGTGCGATTAAAAGACATACTGGCAATGGCCGGTGTAAAGAAAGGATCTATTGAGGTCACCTTCCAGGGGCTGGACCGGGGCGCATTGCCGGATGTGCCCGCATTTATCAAATCATTGGACTTAAACCATTCTATGGATGGCGAAGTACTGGTGGCGTATGAGATGAACGGTCAGCCGCTGCCTATGCTTAATGGTTATCCGCTGAAGCTGATCGTGCCGGGCTGGTATGCCACGTACTGGGTGGGATCGCTTTCCAATATTAATGTGCTGACGGATACCTTCAAGGGATTCTGGATGAAAAATGCATACCGTATCCCGGCCACAGGTCCGGATGAAAAGCCGGACAGCCTTGCCAAGATCACTGTGCCGATATCGAATATCAACCTGCACTCTATTTTTGTGGAGCCAGATACCAGCGAAACTGTAAGCGCACATAAGCCCTGCTTGGTGGAAGGGCTGGCGTTTAATGATGGCACGGGGATAAGGAAGGTGGAGCTTTCGTTTGATGATGGTAAAACGTGGGTAGAGGCGCAATTGAACCCGGAGATAGGAAAATACTCGTGGAGACGGTGGAAATATACGTGGACACCGGAAACCAAAGGCACCTATCATTTGAAGGTTAGGGCGACGGATAACAAAGGGCAAACACAGCCCGATAAACAGTGGAACAGGAGCGGGTACGCGAGGGGGTTTATGGAGCGGCTTGAGGTGACTGTTAATTAGTCATAAGTCGTAAGCATGCAGGTAGTGTTGAATCTAAAGTCACTTAGTTGTTGTATGGGCAAATATTTGAGCATAATAGTTTTGGTTGCCAGCTTTATCGCATTGGTGCTTTTCGGGTGCAACAGAGCCGAAAAGCCCGTGATTAAAACATCAGAGCCTGTAAATACTTTTACGGTAAAGGGCAGTGTGCGCGAGATGGACCTGAACCCGGCGGCTGCGCCGGAATTTCCGGAGCATGAGGGGAAGACTGAATTTATTTCCTATTGCGCGATCTGTCATTCGCTGCGATACATAAGCACCCAGCCTGATTTTCCGCAAAAGACGTGGGAAGCGGAAGTAAATAAGATGGTAACCAAGTATCATGCTCCGATAGATTCGGTTATAGCGAAGAAAATTGTTGCTTACCTGGTATCGGTGAAGGGGAAGAAATAAGCCGCTCCCCGGCCCGCTCTAAAGGATAGGGTGAGGTCGAATGAGCGACGGATGCGAGTTGTGGGCTTTGCATTACATTCAATTCCAATTTTCGATATCGAATTCCGAATTCCGAAATCCAAATCATATCCATTACATTTGCTGCAAATTTTAAAATCTTATGTCTTTATTGTTAGTTGGCACCATGGCGTTTGATGCGCTGGAAACCCCATTTGGTAAGGTAGACCGCATCATAGGCGGCTCAGCAACATACGCTGCCTGGGCGGCATCCAGTTTTACAAAACCAATACACCTTGTATCTATAGTAGGCGGCGATTTTCCGCCGGCAGAGAAGACGGAGCTGGAAGCCCGTAATGTGACCTTTGAGGGTGTTGAAGTAGTGCCGGACGGCAAGTGTTTTTTCTGGAGCGGCAAGTACCACCTGGACCTGAATACGCGCGACACATTGGTAACAGAGCTGAATGTGCTGGCTGACTTTGATCCTAAAGTACCTGCAAGCTACCAGGACTGTGAGTATGTGATGCTGGGCAACCTGGCACCGGCCATACAGATAAGCGTGCTGAAGCAATTGCCGAAGCGCCCGAAGCTCATCATTATGGATACGATGAACTTCTGGATGGATGTTGCGATGGATGACCTTAAGGTGGTGCTGGGGATGGTGGACCTGCTTATGGTGAACGACAGCGAAGCGCGCCAGCTGACCGGAGAACATTCACTGGTAAAGGCGGCTAAGGCGATACAGAAAATGGGGCCGAAGTATGTGATCATTAAGAAAGGCGAGCATGGCGCATTGCTGTTTTATGAAAACAAGATCTTCGCAGCGCCTGCAATGCCATTAGAAGACGTTTTTGATCCGACCGGTGCTGGTGATACTTTCGCAGGCGGCTTTATCGGCTACCTGGCAAGGATAGATGACATTTCGTTTGAGAGCATGAAGGCGGCGATCATTATGGGTTCTGCACTTGCTTCCTATTGTGTAGAGAAATTCGGGCCGATCAGGATGAAGGAAATAAATGCAGCGGATATAGATGCAAGAGTTACCGAATTCGTAAATCTTGCCAATTTTGAGATAAGGAGTTAGTTGACAGTTGACAGTTTACAATTTACAGTTGACAATTACAGTCAGATTGTTTTCAGCTATTTGTTTAAATTGAACATTTATGGGTTCTTTTAGAGACCTGATAGTTTATAAAAAGGCTTTTGATCTCGCTATGGCTATCTTTCATATAACTAAGAAATTCCCCGCTGACGAGAAGTACGGCCTTATCAGCCAGATCAGAAGGAGCTCTCGTTCAGTTTGCTCTAATCTTGCAGAAGGCTACAGGAAAAGGCAATATCCTGCGCACTTCACTGCAAAAGTATCTGATGCAGATATGGAGAATACAGAAACTTCAATATGGTTGGATTTTGCACTTGCGTGTGAGTACATTGATGAAGAGGTTTTCGCTTCATTAAAGAATATCAATATTGAAATTGGTAAGCTACTTAATCAAATGATCCAAAACCCTGAAAAGTATTATATAAAAAAGACGGTAAGTTGAAAATAGAATTGGTTGTAAAAACTAAACCATTGTCAATAGCCGACTGTAAACTGCTAACTGTAAACAGATGAAAATAGTTCCCGGAGAGATAAAGACAGCGCAGCTTCACGCATATTTGCTTGGTGCCATAGCGCCGCGACCTATTTGTTTTGCCAGCACAATAGATAAGGACGGGAATACAAATCTTGCGCCGTTTAGCTTCTTTAATGTATTCGGGAGCAAGCCTCCCATCTGTATTTTCTCGCCGGCGCGCAGGGTGCGGGACAATACTACCAAGCACACACTGCAGAATGTGCATGAGACAAAAGAAGTAGTTATCAATGTTGTGAACTACAATATCGTACAGCAAATGAACCTGGCCAGTTGCGAGTATCCCAAGGGTGTGGATGAGTTTGTGAAAGCAGGCTTTACCCCGGTAAAGTCAGATATGGTGAAGCCATTCCGCGTGAAGGAGTCGCCGGTGCAACTGGAGTGCAAGCTGCTGCAGGTGATAGAAACAGGCCACGAGGGTGGGGCGGCGAACCTTATCATCTGCGAGGTGGTGTGCATGCACATAGACGATAATATACTAGACGAAGCGGGAAGAATAGATCCGAATAAAATAGACCTTGTGGCCCGCATGGGCGCCGACTATTACTGCCGTGCATCGGGCAGTGCGATATTCGAAGTGCACAAGCCGAATGTGGAGCTTGGTGTGGGCGTAGACGCGCTGCCGGCGCACATTCGCCATAGCAACATACTGACGGGTAATAACCTGGGCATGCTGGGCAATTGCACAACGATACCTGTGGTTAGTGAGCCATTGCAGGACGATAGGCTATCGCGGATATTGCGGGAGTATACGCATGATGAAGCTGCGAAAAAAGAAGCGCTGCATCAATACGCTAAGGAACTCCTTGAGCATAAAGAAGTGGACAAGGCATGGAAGGTGCTGATGAGCGAATAGAAATGTTGAAGTTTAGTAACTTAGTACTGTACTTTTGAAATAGGAGC
>CAINOM010000111.1 GCA_903851455.1 uncultured Bacteroidota bacterium
AATATGCATCTTATCGATTCTGTGGGTACGACGCCTGGGGTAGAGGCAGTATGCTGCCTGCATGAGCAGGCGGTGGCTATTGCTGCCGATGGTTATGCGCAGGCTTCCGGAGGCCTGGGGGTTGCTCTTGTTACAACCGGACCAGGAGGCACAAATACTGTTACCGGTGTTTCCGGTGCGTGGATCGAGTCTGTTCCGCTTTTTGTGATCTCCGGACAGGTGAAAATTCCTGATCTGAAGCCCGATCCCAAGATGAGAATGCTTGGTTTCCAGGAGATCAATATTGTTTCTATCGTTGGCTCTATTACCAAGTATGCTGTAACCATCACGGACCCGACATCTATATTGTATCATCTTGAAAAGGCGGTTTACCTGGCTAAGTCGGGCAGACCGGGGCCTGTGTGGATAGATGTTCCGCTGGATATACAAGCAGCGAATATCGACGAGACGAACCTCAAACATTTTGACCCTGCTGCTGAAGGACTGGTCTCTGAGAAGAATGCTGCGGATCTGAAAGAAAAGGTCAGGGAAACACTGCAAATCCTGGCTCAATCAAAAAGGCCGGTATTGCTGGCCGGCAATGGTATAAGAATATCTAACAGCGTAGCGCTGTTCAAAGAGGTCATCGCGAAACTGAAACTTCCGGTGCTGACAACCTGGAAGGCATGCGACCTGCTAACAGAAGATGATCCGCAGTTTTACGGTCGCCCGGGAACAGTAGCGCAGCGAGGAGCGAATTTTATTCAGCAGAATTCTGACTGTATCATTTCGTTAGGCTGCCGGCTGGATTTCGGGCAGATAGGCTATGCGCAGGAAGCATTTGCGCGGGAGGCCAAAAAAGTGATCGTTGATATTGATGGTCTTGAGTTTCTGAAATTCCGGTTTGGTATTGATGTGAAAGTTGTTGCAGATGTTGCGGATTTTCTCAATGAATTCAGTGCGCAATTATCAGCATTCCAGGTGCCTGACTGGACCGAATGGCGAGACAGGTGCCTGACATGGAAAACACGTTATCCCGTGGTTTTGCCGGAGTACCGTGAAAAGAAAGATTATGTGAGTACTTATGTGCTTGTTGATGAAATTTCAAAACAAATGCCGCCTGACTGTGTTGTGGTGCCGTGCAGTTCAGGTTCCGGGGCGGATATCACATCACAGAGCTTCAGAGTAAAGGAGGGTCAGCGTGTATTAAATAGCCCCGGCCTCGGGTCTATGGGTTATGGTGTTCCTCAAACGATTGGCGCGTGCATAGCAAGTGGTAAGAAACAAACGGTGTGCCTTAACGGAGATGGTGGTTTTCAGCTAAACATTCAAGAGCTGGAAACAATACATCGCCTCCAGCTACCAATAAAGTTTTTTTACCTGAACAACCAGGGTTATCTGTCCATTAAGAATACGCAGATCAACTATTTCAACAGCAGGTTGGTAGCGACTGATGCCTCCAGCGGCCTTACGCTGCCGGACATTCAGAAAATAGCTTACGCCTATGGTATCCCCAGCAACCGCATAGAGACGCACGATGGCCTGGACAAAGGTGTGGCAGAGGCATTGGCCAGCGATGGCCCGTTTATCTGTGAGGTGATGATAGATCCGAGCGAGCAGGTGGCCCCTAAGGTGAAGAGTATGCTTGGTGCAAATGGGAAAATGATCTCCAAACCGCTGGAAGACCTGGCCCCATTTCTTGACAGAGCTGAATTTTTAGAGAATATGATCGTGAAACCTTTAGAAGAATAAAGAACCTATGAACACAATGGCCAGGGATATAGATGTGCTTGAGGAATTGCTGGATGAAGATATTTCGGCGGTAAGAGAAAGAGCGAGCACTGCTTTCGATGTAACGGAACAAAAGATAAGGACAGATGGAATCATATTGTTCGGTTGCGGCTTGTTTGGACGAAAGATACTAAAAGGACTGAGGACGATAGGGATCGAGCCGCTTGGTTTCTCTGATAACAACCAGAAGATATGGGGTGATGTGGTGGAGGGCCTGAACGTGTTCTCCCCGGAGGAAGCAGGGACGAAATATCCCAAGGCCGTATACATGGTCACGATCTGGAGCGATATGATTGGCCACCCCGTTGCGGACGTTGAACAGAAACTACATTCATATAACCAAGGAATTGAGGTTACTTCCTTTTTTCATCTCTTCTGGAAATATCCCGATCTATACCTTCCTTACTTTAGCATTGATACCCCGGAAAAGACAATCGCAGACGCAGATGCAATCCTGGACTGTTTCTCGATGTTTGAAGACGAGCTTTCCAGGAAAGAGTTTATTGCGCAGATAAGGTGGAGGCTTTGGGCCGACCATAAGGGATTGACGCCTCCCGGCCCGGAAACTCAATATTTTCCAGATGATCTGTTCCGCATAAATGCCGACGAAGTGTTTGTGGATTGCGGCGCATTTGACGGAGATACGCTCAAAAATTTTCTGAAGAAGCAAGACGATGTATTTACCAGGTACTATGCATTCGAACCTGATCCAGCCAACTTTGAGAAATTAAAAGCATTTGCCGCCAGCCTTCCGAACAATATTAGGGACAAAATATTCGTTGAGCAATATGCTGTAAGCGATACAGCGAAGGTGCTCAACTTTAGCTCAGACGGTTCGTTGCAATCAGCTATCAGCGCCAATGGGAATATCAGCGTGAAATGTGTATCGATAGATGAACATCTTGGCGAGGAAGGTGTAACTTATATAAAGATGGACGTAGAGGGAGCTGAGCCATATGTTATTGCCGGTGCTGTAAATACTATTAAAAAATACCAGCCTATAATGGCGGTTTCCGTTTATCACCTTTACAATCACTTGTGGCTGCTACCGGTAGCGGTCAGGGAAATATTTGGTGACTACAGGTTTTTTCTGCGGCCTCATTGCAAGGCATCGTGGGACCTGGTTTGTTATGCCATACCCCAAAGCCGGCTTTTAAAAAAATAGTTACCTTTATCCGATATGCAAAACGAGATAAACCACCTGCTTTACGAGAGCATCGAATCAGCCGAAATAAGAGAAGCTCAAGCCTTTGATCACCTGGCAGGAGGCGTTAATAAACAGATCATCCTGTTTGGTTCAGGTGAGTTGGGAAGACGAACCAGTGCAGGATTAAAGAAAATTGGTGTTGACGTATTGGGTTTTGCGGACAACAAGAAAGAAGCGTGGGGCTCTGTAATAGACGGAATAAAAGTTTTTTCTCCGGAAGATGCAGCGGAAAAATTCCCTGAAGCGGTTTTTGTACTTACTATTTGGAGTGCACATATCGGCCATCCGCTTGAAGACGTGCGCAAGCAGGTTAATTCGGTCAGAGAAGCTAAGGTTATCTCTTTCGTTTATCTTTATTGGAAATATCCGGAAACGTTCCTTCCATACTGGCGGTGCGATCTGCCTCATAAAACGATAGACCAGTTTGAGCTTGTATCTGCTGCATTCTCATTGTGGTCGGACGAAGTATCTCGACAAGAGTATTTTGGGCAAGTAAACTGGAGGATAACTGGAGACCCGGCAAAGACCACACCACCCGTTAAGTTTGATCAATATTTTCCAGATGACATATTTACCGTGAACAGCGATGAGGTCTTTGTCGATATCGGAGCTTTCGACGGCGACACGCTAAAAGTCTTTCTTGAAAAAAGCAAGAGTCAATTCAAGCATTACTATGCCTATGAACCTGATCCGTTCGGCTATACGAAGTTAAGAGAATTTGTACCCACATTGCCTGCTGAACTGGATGGCAAAATAAACATAGAACCGATCGGGATAGGCAGCCATACCGAAAAGATCATGATAGAAACGCCGGGTGTATACTTTAAGATATTGTACCCGGAGGAAACAGCGACGCATGCTGCTAAAAATGCGAGCGGTTATGCCTCTGTCACGTCAAGGTCGATAGATGAGTTGCAATTCGACCATATACCTACTTATATTAAG
>CAINOM010000112.1 GCA_903851455.1 uncultured Bacteroidota bacterium
CGCTTCCTGATGAAAATAACAGTGGGCTATCCATCGCTGGAAGAAGAAATAAAAATACTCGAAAGGCACAACCAGCAGGCGATAACAGATATGCTCAATAGTATGGAGCCGATCATCACGCCCGAAATACTGCTCAATGCCCGCGCACAGGTGCGCGAAACACACATCGAGCCAAAACTGCTGGAATTCGTGGCGAAAATTGTTTGGGAAACACGTAACAACCGCTCGCTATACCTTGGAGCATCGCCGCGTGCATCCATCGCTATGCTGCAGATCGCCAAAGCATACAGTGTGCTGCGTGGCCGGAATTTCGTGATACCGGAAGATATACTACAGGCAGCACCTGCGGTGCTTCGTCATCGCATTGGTCTGACACCTGAGCGCGAAATGGAAGGATCAACAACAGATGATGTTATCAAAGAGATCATCGCTAAAATGGAAATACCGAGATAAACCCCTTGAAGAGACTTATCAAATAAGCTAATGGCTAATAAACGATACATAGGTGATCTGTTTTTGAGCAGGAGATGGTTTCTCCTGCTAGGCGGCTGTGTGGTTTTGTTTTATGTAGCCTTCTTTGTAAAGTTCCTATTCCTGCCGGCGGTAGCCATAACCGGGTTTATCCTTCTGCTTAGTTTACTGGAGTATATACTACTTTTCTTTGCACGGGGCGAACTCAGGGCCACCCGCGCTATGTCGCCACGGTTTAGTATTGGTGATGAAAACGGTGTAACGGTTACGATCACCAATTCGTTTCCTTTCAAAATATCTGCCGTGCTGATCGACGAATTGCCTTTTCAATTCCAGGAGCGGAATTTCAACAAATCCATTACCGTCGGCTATAAATCAGAAACCCGGATCGCTTATACCCTCAAGCCAGTATCGCGTGGGGAGTTTGCATTCGGCTATGTGATCGTCTTTGCTTCCAGCCCGATAGGTCTTATCCGCAGGCGTTTCAAGATCGCGGAGCCTACCGTTGCAAAAGTATACCCGGCCTACCAGCAACTTAGAAAATATCAATTGCTTGCCATAAGCGACATTACCCTAACCGGGGTGAAGAAGGTTCGCAGGCTGGGTCACAGCCTGGAGTTTGAGAAGATAAAAGATTATGTGCAGGGAGATGACGTGCGCACCATAAACTGGAAGGCTACTGCACGCAGCAGCAACCTGATGGTAAATACTTATACTGATGCGCGCCAGCAGCAGATCTATTGCCTGGTAGATAAGGGCCGCAACATGAAAATGCCATTCGAAGGACTCACTCTGCTGGACCATTCTATAAATGCGTGCCTGGCATTGCTGAACGTGGCGCTGATGAAACAGGACAAGGCGGGACTGATAACTTTCGCCGAAAAAATAAACGACATTGTCGCCGCCGACCGGCGCAATGACCAGCTGCACCGCATAATCGAAACACTCTACAAACAGCACACCCAGTTCAAAGAAAGTGACTACGAAGCAGTGTGGACCGTAGTGCACCGGCGCATTACCCAGCGCAGCCTGCTGCTGCTGTTCACCAATTTCGAGACCTATTCGTCACTCGAAAGACAATTACCATTTCTCAAGAAGATAGCGCAGCGGCACCTGGTGTGCGTTATATTCTTCCAGAACACACTGCTGAAAGAGATACACGAAACCAACCCGGACAACATAGAAGGCATCTACATCAAAACAATAGCCGACCAGTTTGACCTGGAGAAAAGGCTCATCGTGAAAGAACTCCGCAGGCATGGCGTCCTGTCTATCCTCACCACACCACAAAATCTTACGGTGGATGTGATCAACAAATACCTGGAACTGAAGGCCCGGCAAATGGTATAGAGAAAATCCAAATGCCGAAATCTCAAAAAAACATAAGGCGCACCCAAGATTTACCGCGAATAGCACGTCTATATTGTTGTAGCAATTAAGATCAACTAAATAGAGCGGCAAATGCTAAGATCAATTACAGCCGGCTTCCCGAAGGGTTGTATTATGTAAAATATTCGGCTGGCGGCGTACAAAAAACAGAGAAGTTCCTAAAGAAATAATTATATGATGTGATGTTGTGTGAAAGGGTCCGTATTCAGAGAATACAGGCTTTTTTCGTTGTATAGCATTAGTTCTTTAATTTGCATGGAAATACAACTTAGTACTACGTAATGCAAAGGCCGCTTATTTTAGTTTTACTGTCTTCCCTGGTATTTATCAGTGCGTGTAAGAAAGACATGCTTTATTTCCAGAATGTACAGAAAATAAACAGCTACACAGATACGGACCGGCTGAATAAAATACTCTTCGTTGATGATAAAACAGGTTTTGTAGCAGGCGGAGAAAGATTTTATCATTCTGTGATACTGACCACACATGACGGCGGATATACCTGGCAAAACACATCTTATCCCGTTGCCGGCAAAGGGCTGTATGACATGGTGATCTCCCCTACCGGTTGCATAGACGCCTGTGGATTTGACGGAAAGCTCCTTCGCTCATACGATACCGGTAATACCTGGCTGTTTACGCAAATGATTTTTACTGCGTTTAGCGGCATTGCATTCACAGATGCTTCGCATGCCATATTGGTTGGCGGTGTAAGCTTCAATGAAGGCACGATCCAATACATAGATAGCGGTGGCCGGGTGCTAGAAAGCGATTCACTGGGCTACCAGATCAACAAGATCATTATGGTATCGGCCCAGGCCGGCTACATGTGTGGCTATGGCGCGGTAGAGAAAACAATAGACGGCGGGCAGACCTGGTCTTTCCAGAAGGTGGAGGGCGACAACTTTACCGCTATGGATATTCACGGTGAAGAAATATGGATGTGCGGCTATAACGGATGTGTGTACCACACCTCCGATGGCGGCAACAACTGGGTCCGCTACCGCAACGGCAATGATATAACGCTGCCGCGCTACCGGCTGCTGAGCATTTTATTTACCGACGAGCAAAATGGCTGGGCTGTAGGTGAAGAAGGCAAGATCATTCATTCTGACGATGGAGGTATGCACTGGGCAGAATATAAACACTTCACGACAAACACCCTGCGCAGTATAGCCCGCTGCCCAAATGGAGACCTGCTGGTAGCCGGCGACCAGGGTGCACTGTACAGGATCACACCATAAGCAATTAGTGCATCCTGTCTCCCCTTGGCATCAGCAATTGCAATACCTGCCCTTCTATTTCCAGCCACTGCTGCCAGGTAGCACGTACTTTTTCGACGGCGTAATACTGCTCCGCCAACTCAATAAACAGCCGGTAATGCCCGGCTTCTGAAACCATGAATTTGTAATAGAAACTCCGCAATACCTCATCCTCCAGGTTTTCGGACAGTAACCGGAAGCGCTCGCAACTCCTGGCCTCTATCATGGCGCAAACCATTAGTTTATGTAGTAAAGTTTCCGTTCCAGGAACATTTTTAGGGGTATGCTGCAACAGGAGGTTCACGTAGTCGTCCTTGCGCTGCTGACCCAGGCTAAAGCCCCGCTTCTTCATCTCTGCCCATACCATCCTGAAATGTCCCCACTCCTCGGTAACTATCGGAGCCAGCGCATTTACCAATTCTACTTTATCTGGATACCGTTGTATCAGCGTAATGCATTGTGTGGCAGCTTTCTGCTCACAAAAGGCGTGATCGGTAAGTATTTCCTCCAGCGAAATCGATGCGAGATCAGCCCAGCGCGGATCCGTGGGCATTTTTAAGCCTAGTATAGAATTTTCAGCAGTACTCATGTTGATTCAAAAATAGATTTTCAAAAATTCAACCGCCTATATTTTAAACGATTTCAGCCTCGCATTCTCCAGCATATTACCAGTGCGCTTCAGTACGCCCCAGCTTTGCAGCTGGCCCTTTATCGCCCGCCTTATGGACTTATAAAGTATATACAGCATCAACCAACGGTAGATGATCCGCTGCGGCACCAGCCACACAAGTTTCAACACATTCTCGCGCTCAAACACAAACGCCAGCACACCCACAGAGAAATCTACAAGCATGAACAGGGCGTAGTACTCCAATATCATCGAAGCATTACCGGTAAAGATGCCCATGATCATGAATACATCTGCAAGCGGCGCCACAAGCGGTATCAGTACCTGGAACACCAAAATGTTTGGTAACGCTACCATGCCCAGCGTTCCATAATCACGATTGAACAGCGCATCCCTGTTTTTCCAGAACGACTGCATCACTCCAAAGCTCCAGCGGAAACGTTGTTTCAGGAATTGGCCGAGCGTCTCCGGCGCTTCCGTCATTGCTATTGCCTCGTTCTCGTTCTTAATAAGGTATCCGGCACGAAGCATACGCATCGTAAGGTCACAGTCCTCGGCAAAAGTATCACTCGTAAAACCTCCGGCATCCTCTATTGCCTTCTTCCTGAACAGCCCTATAGCACCCGGCACCACGGTAATGGCATTGATACTCGCAAAAGCGTTCCTGTCAAAGTTCTGACTGGTGATGTACTCTATGTTCTGCCATCGTGTAAGTAAATTCACCTCGTTGCCGACTTTCACATTACCGGCCACGGCCCCTACCTTATCATCAACAAAATGCCGCGCCAGTAGCTCAAGTGCGTCCGGGGCAAGATTGGTGTCTGCATCTATACATAGTACGTATTCAGATGCCGTTTGAGCGATGCCATAATTAAGTGCAGATGCTTTGCCGCCATTGGGCTTTGTGAGTACACTCACACGATCATTACCCTTAAATGCCTCAGAGACTTTCGCAAATGTAGAATCCTTGCTGCCATCATCAACAAAGATGATGTTATAATTGGGGTAAGAACTCTTCAGCAAATTATTTACAGACCTCACCGCATTTATCTCTTCATTATATGCAGGAACAATAATGCTCACCGCCGGGCTACCCGCCAGTGGCTGCAGCTTTTCTTTTTTCTCTTTACGGTATTCCTTTACGGCAAAGTATGCCAATATCAATATTCTGCCGATAGATAAAATGATGCAGGTGATAAACAGGTACAATAACGTATGCCAGCCCCACGAGCCAAACTCAGCCATATAGTAGCTGAACTGGATAAAATAATAGCTGTTATCCTTGGGCACTGCCGGCATCAGCTGTGCACGTGTTTCATTCACAAGGTCTGCAACCGTGGTAAACGTGTATCCCTTGTCTTTAAAATACTTTATAATTCGTGGCAGTGCTTCAACCGTTGCTTCACGATTACCGCCGGCGTCATGAAGCAGTATGATACTGCCCAGCGACTCCTGCCGCACTACCCTGTCAAAGATCGTATCTGCTGTCACTCCTTTCTCCCAGTCGTTAGGGTCGATCGACTCACCGACAGTCAGGTATTTGTTCTCCTTGGCAAATGCTACCGGTTCCAGTTCCTGCATCGTCTCAGGTTCTGAGTCGGCATTGTAAGGCGCCCTGAAAAGCACCGTGGAATGACCGGTGATACTTTCCAAAAGCAACCGCGTGCCGTTGAGCTCCAGGAGCGCCCGCTTCCTGCTGATCTCCGCAATGTTAGGATGGGTAAATGTGTGATTGCCTATCTCAAACCCTTCATTATAGATGCGCTTTACGATCGGTATGTTATTCAGCGCGTTGTTGCCGATCATGAAGAATACGGCCGGCACGTGCTCCTTACTGAGTATGTCCAGTATTGGTGGGGTGTATCGTTCATCCGGCCCGTCATCAAATGAGAGTACGATCTTCTTCGGCTTCTTGCCATATTTTTTGATCACGAAAATGGACGGCATGGTCTCGTAGGCCTCATTGCTTACAAGGTCTTCGGCTGTATCCTTCGTTATATTGATGTGCCCCGGACTTGGTGTGCTGATCACATCCAGTATCTCGCCCTCGCCTATATAGTCTACATCGTAGCTTTTC
>CAINOM010000113.1 GCA_903851455.1 uncultured Bacteroidota bacterium
TATCGGCAAGTTTCCTTAGGATGTCAATGATTTTCTTCGCGACAGCATCCGGGAGTTTGTCTAATTGTTTTTCTGCTGATTTAGAGATCGTGACAGTGTATTTACGCATGCTTCTTGTTGCGTTTTTTGATGTAGTCTTCCAGCAAAATGCTCTTTTCGTTTTTCGCTTTTACCTCATCATATATCCGGATATCTTCAAGCTCGTCGATCTTATCTAACATGCTTTCGTAATCCTTAACAGGTAATACAACCGACACCCGCTTTCCGTTTCCATCCACTATATACTGGGCATGTATCATACAAATATTTTTTCCATAAAATTAAACAAAAAAAATAAAAACATACTATTCCATCCTCAACTCCAGCAGCGCCACATTCTCTATATGGTGTGTATGCGGGAACATATCTACCGGCTGTAGTTTTGTGATAACGTAGGCTTCATCGAGCTGTTGCAGATCGCGGGCCTGGGTGGCGGGGTTGCAGCTTACGTAGACCACTTTGGGTGCACGCATTTTCAGGAGCTGGGCTATGAGTTTGGGTGTCATGCCGGCACGGGGCGGGTCGGTGATGATCACATCCGGGCGGCCGTGCTCTTCAAAGAAGGCATCGGTGCATACCTTCTCTACATCGCCTGCGTGGAACTTGCAATGATCGAGGCCGTTTAGCGCTGCATTTTCGTAGGCGTCCTTTATGGCTTCTTCCACTACTTCTATCCCGATCACTTTTTTAGCGCCTGCAGAGCAGAAGATGCCGATGCTGCCTGTGCCACAATAGAGGTCATACAGGGTTTCCTCACCGGTGAGCCCTGCGAACTCGCGGGTAACACGATAGAGGGCTTCGGCCTGGTAGGTATTGGTCTGAAAGAAAGATTTGGGTGATATTTTGAAACGAAAGCTTTCTAGCCTCTCTTCGATGTAAGGTTTACCATCATAGCAGATCACATCCTGGTCGTATATTGTGTCGTTCATCTTGCCGTTCAGGGTATAGTTGAGCGAGGTGATGCCGGGTACATTTGCTTTTATGTGTTCCAATAGGCCCAGCCTGTTCGGCTCGTCTTCATGGTGCATCACCAGGTTTATCAGCACCTCGCCGGTTGTGGCCACGCGGATAATAACATTGCGCAGCCAGCCATACTGCGCCTTGAAATCGTAATAAGGAAGGTTGTGCTTCTGGGTGTACTCTCGCACCACTGTAAGCAAAGTATTGGTGGGTTCCGGCTGGAGGTAGCAGGTGTGTATCTCCACCACTTTGTCAAACAGGCCGGGGGCGTGGAAGCCCAGAGCAGGCTGCTGGGCTATTTTCTCTTCACGCTGCGTGATCTCTTCAAACGTCAGGTAGCGGCTTGTGGAGAAAGTGAATTCAAGTTTGTTGCGATAGTAGCGCTCATGCGGACTACCGATGATGGTTTGCAATTCGGGCAGTGCTATTTGGCCTATGCGCTGCAATTGGTCTGCGACCTGCTGTTGTTTATAGATCAATTGTTGTGCATAAGGAAGCATCTGCCATTTGCAGCCGCCACAAACCCCGAAGTGCTGGCAAAAAGGCTCAATGCGCTGGGGAGATGGCTGCACAAGGCGAAGCACCCTGCCAGACATCCAGCTGGTCTTGTCCTTGGTGATACCCACGTCTACGATATCTCCGGGTATGGCGTTGTCCACAAACAACACTTTGCCCCCTTCGAGCCGGGCTATGCTCTTACCTTCGGCCGCGTACGACTCTATCAATACATCGGTTAGCGGTCCTTGCTTCTTCTTTTTGCGTGACAAATTATTATCGGTATTTATAAATGACCGGTCAAAGATAGTACATGCCGGATTTATACTTCCGGGGATATTGCTCACAATTTTCGTTCTTCACGCAACCGTTTCTTTGCACGAGGCATTTACAGTATGAGCATTTAACAATTTCAGTAGCGGAGAAACGAAATAAAAGGAGTTATTTTATATACAAAACGGCCTTTAGCCGAAAATAAAATAAGCATTTGAAAATAGCCCTAAACAGTATTGATGAAGCCGCGCTGGTGAACAGATGTAAGGAAAATGATCCGGCGGCACAGAAGATCCTCTACGACAGGTATGTAGAGATACTGATGATATTGAGCTTGCGGTATGTGGTAAACCATGAAGATGCTAAAGAGGTGGTGATGGATGGATTTCTGAATTGTTTTAAACACATCAATGGCTTTACCTACCTGGGCGAAGGAAGCCTGAAGGCGTGGCTGAAGAAAATAGTGGTGAACCAATGCCTGATGCACCTGAGAAAACGCAAACCGATCGTGGCAAGCGGAAAAGAAGCGGAACATTTTGACGTTGCCGATAATAATGAAAATGCACTCGACTACCTGAATGCAAAGGAGATCATGAAGCTGGTGCATACATTGCCGGACGGATACAGGACCATATTCAACCTGTACTTTTTTGAAGGGATGAACCACAAAGAAATAAGTGAGCTGCTGGCCATATCAGAGGGCACTTCCAAGTCACAGCTGCACCGGGCGCGAAACTTTCTTAAAGAAAAAATATTGCAAACAAACCAGCATATTTATGAGACCTGATTTCGAAAAGATAAGTGAAAAGATGGAACAGGCATCGCTTAAAGAGCTAATGCCGGACTTCGACAAGGAAGCAGAATGGCTGCAGATATATCAACAGCTACACCCGGCGAAGAAAAAGATGCCAATACTGGTATGGTACGCAGCGGCGGCCTCACTTGTGCTGCTTTTTGGTGTTATCTGGTTTATGCTACCTAAAGATACCATTAGTTCGAGCCATCAGCAAACGATAGTGCGGCAGAGCATTCCGCCGGTGCTACCGACGGTTGCGGCTGCACGGACTGATGGTACCGTTAATGAGACACCTGCGGTGGTAGCCGATAATACAGCGAAAGAGCCTAAAAACAACCAGGACAAAAATATTGTGGTAGTAAAAAAACATGGCGGGGGGCATAAAGACCATACAGTGATAACGAGCTATACGGCAAAAAGCTTTATCTGCAACGGTACGCCCTGCCCTATCCAGATATGCATCAGCCAGACAGTGCAATGCCCACATGTGGAGCCCGCTACAACCTCTTTGTGCAGCACACTGGAACCGGACCAGTCGGGAAAACTGATCGCACATGATAAGGTTGCCAAGAACTGCTCGCTGACCATAAATGAACTGGAGATAAAGAGCGTGGCAACCGGTGAGACCATATTACTGAATACGAATACCAATCCGGCTATGGCGAAAGAGGTATTTAGCTATATTACAGGCCAGAAAAAGGGAGACGTGCTTGCGGGGATGTTTAATTCCGACTGTGATCAAAAATCCAAAATACATGGTATCCGGCTCAATAATAAATACGGCGGCCTGATCATACAATAAAAAAAGCGCTCGCAAAGACGTCCGCCCGGCCAAGCCATTCGGACGGGCAAAGACGCAGCTCTTTATTTTGTATGAAAGACCGCAAAAATGAAAACAGGCCAATCATCTAAATAGAATTATTATGAACAAAGTATTAATCGCTGCCTTTTGCCTCATAACGGGAAGCATGATAGCAAGCGCCCAGGCGACGAGGTCGACCACAGCCGCACAGGCAATTCCAGCGGGGGACCCGGAAGCGGGGAGGTTCCAGTTCACCGAGGAGACGCATGATTTTGGCGAGATACCGGAGGGACCGGTTGCTGAGTGTGATTTTTACTTTAAAAACTCCGGCAAAAAACCGATCGTCATTAAAGAAGCGCACGGCTCCTGCGGATGTACAGTCCCGGAATGGCCACATGCGCCGATACCCCCTGGAGATAAAAGTCTGATACATGTAAAATACAACAGTGCAGGACGTCCGGGCCCCATCGTAAAAGACGTAATCATCACATCAGATGCGCAGCAGTCACCTATGGTATTGCACATTCGCGGCACCGTAAAAGCAAAACCAAAAGAGGTGCCGAAACCGGCAGAAACAGCCACAGGCAAATAACTGCGGCGCATACATAGCAAAACGCATTATGAAATATCCGACTAAATCTAAAAAAATTGTGAATTTTAATTTAGGCGCCGGGGATTTCTAATCTAAAGATGAATTTATAGTTTATTTTTGAAGCGCTCAACCAACTTATATTTTAATACCACCGTCTTTAAAGCGGAATAACTAAACTAATTACAACAGTATGAAGCAATTGAAACTAGTAGCATTGTTACTGCTTATGATCATGGGACACCAATCATTTGGCAAGGAAGGGTATCACATTCATTTAAAAATGCCGGGTGTAAAAGATTCTTTGGTGTTCCTGGCCCACTATTATGGTGTAAACAGGCCTAAAATATTCAAGACCGACTCGGCAAGGTTTAAGAACGGCGAAGCAGACCTGAAAAGCAGCGATCCTGACTTTGTAGGCGGTATATACATTTTGTTCTTATCTGACTACAAGACAAACTTCGAAGTACTGATGAATAAAGGCGATGATATGACTATCACTGCGCCTATCAATGACTTACCAGATGGATTGAAGTTCACTAATTCGCCCGAGAACACAAGGTTTGAGGACTATGTAAAGTATCTGAAAAGCTATGGCACTAAGGAAGAAGGCTTCAAGAAAGAGCTGGCTGCCGCTAAAAGCAAGGATGATACGGCAGATATACGCAAGAGAGCTGTTGCCTCATCAAAAGAGCTGA
>CAINOM010000114.1 GCA_903851455.1 uncultured Bacteroidota bacterium
CAATTTGTGCGGCGGCTATGAAGCGGCCCGCATCGAACATTTCATCCTTACACTGGGCTATGCGCTTTTCTTTATCGTGCATGTAGGGCAGGTGATACTGGCTGGATGGAATAATTTCCAGGCCATGGTCACGGGCTTTGAAGTGGAAGAATATGAGAAACTTGCTCCTGAACCACACCCCGCCCCCTCAACCGAAACACAACCCGAGCCTGTTCAGGAACCACTGCTTATCCTCGCTGCTGAAACACTACCCAGTCCAGTCCCCGATCCTGGGCAACAATCTGAAACAATTGAAACCCAGGACATATGAGCAACAAACCGACTAACGAAAATACCGGTAAGCGCACCGTCGAGCAGGAGATCAAACGGCGCTCTGTATTTTCGTTTTCCATCTTCTTTATTTGTCTCACACTTGGAGGTATACTATTCGCCTGCCTATACAACCAGCCTCCTACTGCCAGCGGCACGCAACCCACACTTCGCAAAGCCATGAATGCCGACGATAAAATATTCAGTGCATTCTTTAATAAGAAAAATGAGGCGAGATCATTCAGGAAGGAAGATGCCGTAACCGAAGTACGTGTGAACGGAGACATAGGTATGGACGGCGAACTTGACACAGCTACATGGCGATTGAAAGTAGCACGTAGCCCCGGAGATACGCTGGTGCTTACGTTAAATGAACTAAAGGCACTACCAAAAACAGAGATCATATTCGACTTCAAGTGCGTGGAAGGCTGGAGCCAGGTGACACATTGGGCCGGAGTGCGCTTTAGTGATTTTATGGCAAAATACAGGCTCTCTCCGCAAATGGATATGAAGTACGTAGGTTTAATAACCCCGGATGGCGCCTATTATGTTGGTAATGATATGCCTAGCATGCTCCAGCCACAAACACTGCTCTGCTACGAAATGAACGGAAAACCCCTACCACAGGATCAGGGCTACCCGCTTCGGCTCATCATACCCGTAAAATACGGCATCAAACACCTGAAGCGCATCGCGGTTATGTATTTCAGCAACGACCGACCCAAAGATTATTGGGCAGAACAAGGCTACGACTATTACGGAGGCTTATAAAAACAAGTTATAAAATGTTAATCTTCTGCAAGAGCACATTCGCTGTTGCAACAATTCCTTCCTCTCTTCCTATAAAGCTCAATTGCTCTGTGGTCGTGGCTTTTATAGAAACATCATCAACTGTAACACTCAGTATATCAGCAATTACCGCACGCATATCATCCACATACTTCCTGATCTTCGGTGCCTGCAGTAAAATGGTGCTGTCTATGTTTACAAGGATATATCCTTTTTCACAAACGAGCTGGTAAGACCGCTGCAATAATACCTTGCTGTCTATTCCTTTATAAGAGGCATCCGTATCCGGGAAATGCAGGCCTATATCACCAAGGCTCAATGCCCCAAGCAAGGCATCACAGATCGCATGCAGCAGCACATCCGCATCCGAATGGCCAAGTGCACCCTTGCTGTGTGGTATCAGCACACCACCCAGCCAGAACTCACGCCCTTCAACCAGTTTATGAAAATCTATTCCTTGACCAATCCTAAATGACATTATAACGATTTTAGCTACTGAATTTATTTAGCGCATATTCAGGATTGTGTATCCAGTATAAAATATCAAGAATGCTAATCTTAATGCCTTCGTCTACCAAAGCAACAAATCGCTCGGGGATGCATGAAAATAATATCTTGGTTCGCCGTGTCTGTAAAATGTATACCCATGTGTCAATCGGTGGGATATCATAAATGTCAATTATCCCATTAGATTCACTTTCGGCGCCTCCCTCAGTAACTGTTTGATCATACTCACTTGCAAGAATTCTACCTGAGAAAATTGATTGCTGTTGCCTATCGGCCACAGCCCTTTTAAATTCCAATTGCTTTTCAAATAACTCACCAACAATGCTGTCATTGTCAAAGGGCGGCACACGCCATTCAGAAATAATTGTTGATTTGTCGTATTGTCCAGCAATGAAGGTGAAAATTGGTTCCCCTTGATATTCAGGATTAATACTTCTTAAAATTTCCCCTTCGCTTTTTTCCGAATTACACAATTGCATTTCGCAGTACTGCTGCGTCAACAGTAAATTCGCCCTGAAAGTATCAATATCCGAAAATGGCATTTTACAAGTTAAGCCCAAATTTTTTACCCGTCTCTATCGCTATATCATATCCCGCATCTGCATGCCTGATAACTCCCATTGCAGGATCGTTGAACAGAACGCGCTTTAAACGCTCGTCGGCATCTTGTGTACCATCTGCCACGATCACCATACCTGCATGCAGGGAGTAGCCCATGCCTACCCCACCACCGTGGTGGAAGGACACCCAACTTGCTCCGCCTGCTGTATTGATCAATGCATTAAGTATCGGCCAGTCGGCTACCGCATCACTGCCGTCCTTCATAGCTTCAGTCTCGCGGTTTGGTGATGCTACCGAGCCTGTATCCAGGTGGTCGCGCCCTATGACGATCGGTGCTTTTACTTTACCTGTGCGCACCAGCTCGTTGAACATGAGTCCTGCTTTTTCGCGCTCGCCCATACCCAGCCAGCAGATACGCGCCGGCAATCCCTGGAAGGCAATACGCTCCCTGGCCATATCCAGCCAGCGATGCAGCCCCTTATTATCAGGGAACAACTCTTTCATTGCCTTATCTGTAGTATAAATATCTTCCGGGTCACCGCTCAGCGCCACCCAACGGAATGGCCCCTTGCCTTCACAGAACAACGGCCTGATATAAGCAGGTACAAAGCCCGGAAAATCGAACGCATCTTTCACATCGCGCTTATCATGCGCTTGTCCACGCAGGTTATTACCATAGTCAAAAGTGATTGCCCCACGGCGCATCAGCGTGAGCATCTGGCGCACATGCCTTGCCATAGTGTCCAGTGAGCGGCTGGCATATTCTTTAGGGTTTGCCTCACGCAAAGCATTTGCTTCCGCAACACTCAGCCCTTCCGGAAAATACCCGATCAGTTCATCATGCGCCGATGTCTGGTCGGTCAAAGTATCCGGTACTATGTTGCGGTCTATAAGGCGCTGCAGCAGGTCTACCACGTTACAGCACACCCCTATAGACACGCGCTCACCTTTTGCTTTTGCATCAAGTGCCCAGTCTATACTCTCATCTATATCCGATGTCCATTTATCGAGATATCTTGTTTCTACACGCTTCTTTATGCGCCACTCTTCCATCTCCGCAGCAAGACACACACCTTCGTTCATCGTGATGGCCAGCGGCTGAGCACCACCCATACCACCAAGCCCGGCTGTAACATTCAGCGTGCCCTTCAGTGAACCATTGTAATGTATATTAGCCAGCGACAAGTAGGTCTCATATGTTCCCTGCACTATTCCCTGCGATCCTATATATATCCAGCTGCCGGCGGTCATCTGTCCGTACATCATCAGCCCCTTGGCTTCCAGTTCCCTGAAGACTTCCCAGGTAGCCCAGCGGCCCACAAGATTAGAGTTGGCGATCAGCACCCGTGGTGCATTCTTATGCGAGCGCAGCACGCCCACTGGCTTACCACTCTGCACCATCAGCGTCTCATCCTCATTCAAGTCCTTCAGGCATTGCAATATTTTATCAAAGCTCTCCCAGTTGCGCGCAGCCTTACCTATACCGCCATACACTACAAGGTCTTCCGGCCTTTCAGCTACTTCAGGGTCAAGATTGTTCTGTATCATGCGATACGCAGCTTCAGTTACCCAGTTCTTACAGGTAAGCTCAGAGCCACGTGGTGAGCGGATAACGCGGGATGTAGTTGTGTTTGACATTTAAGTTTATTTGCAAGAATTCGATTGGCAATTAAAATTTCAAATCTTTAGGATCACGAGACGTATTCCAAAAAGTCAATAATTCGATAACCGAGTCGTTGATTATCCTATAGTAAAGAATGACTCGCTTATTGATAATCGCTTTGCGG
>CAINOM010000115.1 GCA_903851455.1 uncultured Bacteroidota bacterium
ATCATCGGCAAAATGCAGCGTACCCTCATTATCTACCCAAGCCGTATAGTAGGTAATGATCACGGGAACCGGCTCTTTCAATTTAACAAAATGCTCCTTGCCGCTGTTCATGGCTGTGCTGATCTTTTCCGGAGTCCATACATTTGAATTTCGCAACAGACAGTTCGCCATTTTGGGAGCATCACTAAGCCTTATGCAGCCGTGGCTCAGATCTCGTTCACTTCTGTTAAAAAAACCTTTCTCCGGAGTGTCATGCATATAAATATTAAAACTATTGGGAAACAAGAACTTCACTTTCCCAAGTGCATTTTTTTCTCCTGGTCGTTGGCGTACAGCCGGAAGCCCTCCTTCTTGTCCGGTAATTTCCATATTCCTTTTCTTCAGGTAGTTTTTATCCCTTCTAAGGCCAGGTACCACTTCTTTCTTTACTATGCTTACTGGTGAAAGGAATACGCTGAAGTTCAGCTCTTTCAATGAACTTCACAACTGCAAAACGGGAGTGCCACATATCCCTACCTTTGCGCAAATACCTGCCCGTATTGAAAAAGCCGAAACTCATTGCCCTTATCGCCTTAGTACTACAGACAGCACTGATTTTTGTCTTAGCGCCATCGCATAGCATCGGCAGAACGATGCATTTACCTGATACTTCGAGGCTTACGGAGCCCTTTGTAATGACAGATGTATACGGAAATAAGATGGATGCAGCTCTGTTAAAGAACAAAGTGGTATTCATCAATTTCTGGGCACTGACTTGTGTGCCTTGCAAGGCAGAGATGCCCACGATCAATGCCCTTGCGAATCACTACAAAAACGACACAAACTTCGTTGTACTGCCCGTAGACCTTGACCACAGATTGCAGGACGATATACGCTACTTTAATGAGAAAAACTTTACGCTAAACGTGTACATGCCCACCGGGGTAGTGCCACAAGCATTGTTTATGGGCGTATTGCCTACAACGGCACTTATAAAAAACGGGAAGATCGTTTTTTTGCGACAGGAAGAAGGCCGGTATGATACCGCTTCATTTTTTCAGCTTGTGGATTCGCTGCTTGGGAAATAGAAAGCGCCTCCGGGTGCGCAGCTGCCAATATATAGTATAACAAAGGCAGCAGGCCAAGCCCACTGCCTTTATTGTATCACACTACTTAAGATCAGGCCAGGTCGAAACGATCGAGGTTCATGACCTTATTCCATGCGGCAACAAAATCGCGTACAAATTTTTCACCGGAGTCTTTACATGCATGAACCTCAGCCAGTGCACGGAGCTCAGAGTTAGAACCGAAGATGAGATCCACACGGGTACCGGTCCATTTGAGTTCGCCGGTCTTGCGATCGCGGCCTTCGAAAAAGTCCTGGCCAGCTGGTGCGGCCGTCCACTTTGTGGTCACGTCGAGCAGGTTCAGGAAGAAGTCGTTGGTAAGTGATCCCGGGCGCTTAGTTAGCACACCATGCTGCGACTGGTCGAAATTGGCGTTGAGAGCGCGCATACCGCCAACAAGAACGGTCATCTCCGGTGCTGTAAGCGTGAGGAGCTGCGCCTTGTCTACAAGCATTTCTTCCGCCTGCACCTCGTACTTGGACCTTATGTAATTGCGGAAACCATCAGCTTTTGGCTCAAGAACGGCAAATGATTCAACATCAGTTTGTTCCTGCGATGCATCAGCACGACCGGGAGTAAACGGCACCTTAGCATCATAACCAGCAGTCTTTGCAGCCTGCTCAACGGCTGCACAGCCACCAAGCACGATCAAGTCGGCCATGGAAACAACTTTACCGCCGGTTTGCGCGCTGTTGAAATCTTTCTGGATGCCTTCCAGGGCCGCTAATACTTTAGCAAGGTTTGCAGGATCGTTTACCTTCCAATCCTTTTGCGGCGCAAGGCGAACGCGGGCACCATTTGCACCACCGCGCTTGTCGGAGCCACGGAAGGTGGAGGCAGACGCCCATGCAGCAGATACGAGTTGAGATGTAGAGAGCCCCGACGCGAGTATTTTGCTTTTCAATGCGGTGATATCACTATCATCGATTGCCTTACCAGTCGCGGCCGGAATAGGATCTTGCCAGATCAACACTTCCGCTGGTACTTCAGCGCCAAGGTAACGGGCACGAGGTCCCATATCACGATGTGTGAGCTTGAACCATGCGCGTGCGAAGGCATCGGCAAACTGGTCGGGATGCTCATGGAAGCGCCTTGAAATGGGCTCGTAGATGGGGTCCATCCTCAGGGCGAGATCGGTAGTGAGCATAAAGGGTGCATGCTTCATTGAAGGGTCGTGCGCATCGGGCACAGTACCAGCGCCGGCATTATTCTTAGGCTGCCACTGGTGTGCACCGGCCGGACTTTTGGTCAGTTCCCATTCAAAGCCGAAGAGATTATTAAAGAAATGCTTGCTCCATTTTGTTGGCGTTTGCGTCCATGCACCTTCAAGACCACTGGTAATGGTATGAATGCCACTGCCGTCACCAAATGTATTGGCCCAGCCACAGGCCTGCTCTTCAATGCCGGCAGCCGCGGGCTCACGGCCAACATACTGAGCAGGATCTGCAGCGCCATGGGTCTTACCAAAGGTGTGGCCACCAGCGATCAGCGCAACGGTTTCTTCATCATTCATTGCCATGCGGCCAAAGGTCTCACGGATATCGCGGGCTGCTGCCAGCGGATCAGGGACACCATTAGGACCTTGTGGGTTCACATATATGAGGCCCATCTGTACAGCCGCAAGCGGGTTCTCCAGCTCGCGGTCACCGGTATAGCGGCTGTCGCCGAGCCATTCTTTTTCAGAACCCCAATACACGTCCTGCTCCGGTTCCCAGACATCTGCGCGCCCGCCGCCGAAGCCAAAGGTCTTGAAGCCCATAGACTCGAGTGCGCAGTTGCCGGTGAGGATCATGAGATCTGCCCAGGAGATCTTCTTGCCATATTTCTGCTTGATCGGCCAAAGCAGCAAGCGCGCCTTATCGAGGTTTGCATTGTCGGGCCAGCTATTGAGAGGTGCAAAACGTTGTGTGCCGCTGCCTGCCCCACCCCGGCCATCGGAGATACGGTAGGTGCCTGCACTATGCCAGGCCATGCGGATAAAGAACGGGCCGTAGTGACCGTAGTCGGCGGGCCACCAATCCTGGGAATTGGTCATCAGATCGAAGAGGTCCTTTTTCACTGCAGCGAGGTCAAGGCTCTTGAACTCCTCCGCATAGTCGAACTTGTCGCCCATAGGATCGGAGAGCGTGGAGTTCTGGCGAAGGATATTCAGCTTCAGCTGATTGGGCCACCAGTCACGGTTTCCGGTGCCACTGCCTGCAACTTGCTTTAGCGCACCACCTGAAAACGGGCACTTGCCCTCGCTTTTGGTGGGAGTTGATGTGCCTTGAGATGTATTGTTTTCCATAAACTACAATTTGATTGATCTTTTCAGGAATTGAAATTATCATTATTCCGGCGCATTAGTTAGCGCAGCACATAATTTGTTTCTATTGGGCAATTTATAAATTAAGCGGATATAACCGACTATTTTCCAGAAGAGAAGGTATTCCACCATACTTAAGAAATAGTTGCCTATACTGCCCCGCAATACACTACATTTAGCGCGGCACGATTATTAACCATCTAAAGTATAACAACTAAAAATTATGACCATTCAACTAAATACAGACCACAATATCACCGGCAGTGAAAAGTTCAAATCGGTTTTGGAAGGACAGATAACGGATGAACTGAGCAGGTTCAGCGAGCATATAACCCGGGTGGAAGTGCACCTGGCAGACGAGAATGGCAACAAGGGCGGCCTTGATGACAAGCGTTGTACCATTGCTGCAGGCATTGAAGGCAAACCCACCATAGCTGCGACAAATCATGCGAATACTTATGAGCTGGCAGTAAGCGGTGCGGTGCACAAACTAAAGTCTTCACTGGATAAGGTACTTGGGCGATTGAAGGATCATTGAGGGGCGCCCCATTGAAAGCGGGAAAAAGCAAAACGATTTTGCCCGCAATCACAGCCCCGTTTATTGCTCTACCACAAAATGAAATACTTTTTTCTCATTTCCTGACCGCAGGTTTAAAAGGTACATGCCATTGGCCAGCGTATTGCTTAGCCGGACCTGTTCGTTGAGCATGCCCCCATTGCACGCAAGGTATTCTTATAAACTGTGAAAAAAGGGCAATGAAATGTGTTTAAAATAAGCGGCATAGAAACTGTAAGAGCAACTTAATATACGCACAAGTATTTTGCTTTTCACCAACACCCAAATTTTGTAACTTTGGTAAAAGGATGTTATGCGATCAAGCGCATCAGTTTTATTGGGCGATCATTTTGAGAAATTTATTACCAGTAGGTAGAACAGTCTGAAACCACTGTAACAGAAGAGTGCTAAATAAAAGACTTACCAAACCCATTAATAGTAGATAAAGATAACAACTTCCGTTCAGCAAACAACCAATGGGTAATTGCCTCAGATGGCCGCATACCCTTGCTGGGCGCGAAAATTGTGGGAATCTTTATTTGCAACGGATTATTTCATGTACTACCTTTGTGGCGGAATTGAGCATTTTCCATGCGCATTTTTTCTACACGCTCTCACTAATCCAATCAGTAAATCGGTGACCTTGATTAATCAGAGATTCAGACAATGGGACATGTAGAGGTCCGAATTTGGACATTCTGAAAATCCAATAATTGTGCAAAT
>CAINOM010000116.1 GCA_903851455.1 uncultured Bacteroidota bacterium
ATTATTTAACCGCAAAGACGCGGAGGCGCAAAGTTTTTTCCACATCCTGACCCTTAGCGTCTTTGCGCCTTAGCAGTAAAACCTGCAATATGAGGTTCATCACAGCGCAAAAGATCCACAATGGCCACAGATGGCTGCCTGAAGGCACCACAATCGAGGTGGCTGATGACGGTACCGTGATTGCTATACATGATAAGCCTAATGAAGAAACCGTAGTATACGATGGCGTTCTTGCCCCGGGTTTTGTAAATGCCCATTGCCACCTGGAGCTGTCGCATATGAAGGGATTGGTACCCGAGCATACCGGCCTCATACCCTTCCTGAAAACCATCCCAAGACACCGGAACGACTTTACGGACGAGCAAAAGAAAGCAGCCCGGCAAAGTGCTCATAACGAGCTGGTGCAAAATGGCGTAGTGGCCGTTGGGGATATTGCCAACACTACCGATACGCTTGATGTGCGCGCCTTGGACAAACTCAATTTTTACACCTTTGTAGAAACCATTGGCTTTACTGAGGCTAATGCGCAACGTGCGTTCGGATTTGCGGTAAGTACCTACGAGACGTTTGCGGCACAGCAAGGTGAGCGGCTGAAACAGGCCATTATTCCGCATGCACCCTACTCTGTTTCCTCGCCCCTGTTCCGGCTGATAGATGCCCATGCAGGCGATGTTGTGATCTCGATACATAACCAGGAAAGTGAGGAGGAAAACAAGTTCTATACAAAAAAGGAAGGTGGTGTACGTGACCTTTTACAAACACTGGGAGTAGACGATAGTTTCTTTACCCCCACAGGGCTTTCGTCGCTGCAGTCCTACCTGCAATGGCTATCCCCCACCCACCCGTTCATATTTGTGCACAATACTTACACACGTCGCCAGGATGTGCAGTTTGCCCATAGTCGGCTCAAAGATGTGTACTGGTGTTTGTGCCCCAATGCAAACCTGTACATCGAAAATACCCTTCCGGATATTGAGATGTTCATTAGCGAGAATTCCAATATCTGCATCGGCACGGATAGCCTGGCATCGAACCACCAACTGTCTATTTTGTCGGAGCTAGCCGTCATAAAAGGCCGCTACCCCGCACTAAACTGGGAAACGCTTCTTACCTGGGGTACGAGCAATGGAGCGCGAGCGCTCCAAATGGAGCACATAGGGACGATAGAAGTCGGCAAGAAGCCGGGGGTTGTGCAGATCGTTGGAATGGAGAGCGATGCTCCGAAAATGAAGCGAATTATCTGATTTGCCCAAGCAATCAAAGTGGATTTTGATCGGCACATGGCAGTTTCATATTAAATAAAGTCCTCCTTTAGTCACAGTAGTGTCATGAAATTCATTTTAATGTGTTGTACACCACAGCATCTGTATTCGCCACAACAAAGTCGCCGTTTATAACAAAACACTTGCATTTCAATTGTATTTTATCTACCTTAACTTTCGTAAATTCGCAATCCTTAAAAAAATTCACCCTTAGGTCGAAAACGACCTTCCTGCCGGAAAATGCAGGGTTGCGATGGCTGATTTAGGTAACTTATAGTTAAAAAACGTGTATGGAAGCTCTTAGTAAGGCGAATGCGAATACCAAATTGAATCTCAAGAAAGAATTACATAAATATTTCGGTTTTGACACCTTCAAGGGTGAGCAGGAAAAGATCATAGCCAGTATACTTAGTGGCCGCGATACTTTTGTGATCATGCCTACGGGTGGTGGCAAATCTCTTTGCTACCAGTTACCGGCATTGCTCAGCGAGGGTGTGGCCATTATCGTTTCGCCGCTCATCGCCCTGATGAAAAACCAGGTGGACCTCATACGCGGCTATAGCGACCAGGATAATATTGCGCATTTTCTTAATTCTACGCTCAGCAAGGCGCAGCAAAAAAAAGTAAAATCTGACCTTACGGAGGGTATTACAAAAATGCTCTATGTAGCCCCCGAAACGCTTACCAAGCAGGAAAACATAGCTTTTTTCGCCGATCTTCCTATATCATTTATTGCAGTTGACGAGGCGCATTGTATCTCTGAGTGGGGCCATGATTTTCGCCC
>CAINOM010000117.1 GCA_903851455.1 uncultured Bacteroidota bacterium
GGATTTTTCTTTGTAACCTACGGTTGGAATTTAGATCTTTCCGTTAGCAGTTCTCGCAGTTTTGGAATTTTCCCTTTGGAGTTTCCTTTTGGAGTTTGGAATTTCGCCATAGGAATTTCCTTTTGGAAATTTATTACGCGCTGACTTACGACTTACGACTTATGACTTACGACTTTTGCCTACATTTGCGCAGGTATGAAGCGTTTTTTCGGGCATTTTGGTAAGATCGTTTTAATGGTGCTCGGCGGAGTCAGCAAGCCAGAGAATCTTAAAGTCTACTGGATAGAATTTATGGAGCAGTGCATGGACATAGGCATTGGCTCACTTCCTATAGTTATCATCATTTCTTTGTTTATGGGCATGGTAATGACCGTTCAGTTTGCATACCAGCTTATCAGCCCGCTCATACCCAAGTCGGTGATCGGCACGCTGGTAAGGGATTCTACCATTCTTGAGTTTTCTCCTACGCTGGTATGCATTGTGCTGGCAGGTGTTATCGGTTCAAAGATAGCCTCCGAGCTGGGCAACATGCGCGTGAGTGAGCAGATCGACGCACTGGAGATCATGGGCATCAATACGAAGACTTATCTCATCATGCCTAAGATACTTGCTGGTATGATCATGATACCATGCCTCATCGTTATCTCGATAGCAATCAGTATTTGGGGTGGCTACCTGGCGGGCATGTTCTCTAATATCCTTACGCGCCAGCAGTTCTTCCTTGGGCTCACCACAGGCTTCAATTCTTACAACCTGCTTTTTGCGATCATTAAAGCATTTACTTTCTCCTTTTTTATCTCCATTATCCCATCCTATTATGGTTATTATGTAGAAGGCGGCGCCCTGGAGATAGGCCGTTCATCTACAAAGGCCGTGGTACTCACCTGTGTTATGATACTCTGCGCAGACTATGGACTTTCCATATTATTGTTGTAATTCGGTACAAAATATCATTTGAACTTTTATTCCGTCAAATGTTACCTTTCTGTTATTCTGCTTATGCTATAAGTATATTCTGCTCATTTACCGTCTAAAAGCTTCAAAAAAGGGGTGTTTTTCCCGTATAAAGACTAATATTCATTTATCACCTTTACAATGTATTAAAAACATTGTAAATGAAAACGTTATCACACATATACGGCGTGCGACTCACCCGCCGCGAAAAAGAAATAAGCAGCCTGGTAGCCGCAGGTCTCAGCTCCAAACAGATCGCCGAAGTGCTCTGCATCAGCGAATACACCGTCTCCAACCATCGTAAAAGCATTCTGAAAAAGAAAGGAGTATGCGTGAAGGAATTAGTGGGATTAATGTAAAAACATTTTTTATTTTTTAGTGGCTGGATAGATTTATGGGGATCATTCGTGAAGACCGTAGGCTTCAGGATAAACCATGGGTCACTAAACTTTTAATACATAAAATATGAAAAAAGCTAAAAAAATATTCACCACCGACAAAGACATTGATCACATACTCAAATTTGATCCCGATGTTCCGGAGACTTCTTTGAAAGTATCAAGCCTGCAGCCGGAATTCATGGCTACAAGCAACTTGCCCGTGATTCCCTGGCCCAAGGGAATGAGCCCTGCTCCGAAGCCCGCCGCCAAAAAGCCGAACGCAGATGATCCGTTACCCAAAGCTGATGTACTTGTGGTAACCTGGACAGTTGCCGAAGCATTAGCATTGTCGGATGTATTGACACCAGGCTACAGAAGTAAAACCGACTGGTATCCCTATACACATAACTGGGTGTCACAATTCAAACCCATAATTAAAAAAGGCGCACCGGCATTAGAAGAGAACCGCCTTGGGCTGTGGTTTAGCACCAGGATCGGCAACAAAAATGTTATCTGTTTTAAGTCTGAATTGCACTTTGCCCGCGATGGTGCGCAGATGCCCATCAAAGACTTATGGTTGCAGTTGATCGATGAAGTGAAGCCCTCACTTGTAATTACTACCGGCACGGCAGGCGGCATCGGTTCCGGTGTTGAATTGGGTGATGTGGTAGTAAGCAAAAAAGTACGGTTCGATTGTAAAAAGACGTTTGCCAAACAGCCCTTCAAAGCCCAGGAATATGTCTGTGGCAAAAAAATATCTTTTGCAAAAGTAAGCGAGGCCAATTCAGACCTCATGGGCGTCACCACATCCC
>CAINOM010000118.1 GCA_903851455.1 uncultured Bacteroidota bacterium
CGTTAGTATGCTAGATTTATGGTCATTCAAAGAAAAAAGAAAATGCGTAGCAGTATAGTAAGATGGTTTCTTTGTGTTTGTTTATCGGGCTTATCGGCCGGCGCATTTGCGCAAAACGATTTTTGCAGCGCCAGGAATACGAGTTTTAAGGATGGAGAAAAGCTGACATTCAAAGTCTTCTACAACCTGAATTTTGTATGGATAAATGCTGGCAACGCCTATTTTACTACTACACTCGAGGAGCTCAACGGGCACAAGGTATATCATATAACCGGCGATGGAAAAACGGCTAAGTCATACGAATGGGTATACAAGGTGAAGGATAGGTACGAGACCTACATAGACAAGGAGACCATGTTACCGCAGCGGTTTATACGAAATGTAAATGAAGGCGGTTTTAAAATAAACCAGGACGTTTCCTTCGATCATAAGAAGGGTAAAGTTACTTCCAACAAGAAAGTATACGACATGCCTAAATGCACGCAGGATGTACTTTCTACGATTTATTTTGCCCGAAACATTGATTATGCCAAATACAAGCCCGGTGATAAGATTCCATTCACTATGTTCCTCGACGACAAGGTGTATAGCCTCTACATCAAGTACCAGGGCAAGGAAGTAATAAAAACAAAGCTTGGCACTTTTAACGCCATCAAAATTATCCCGCTGCTTATAGAAGGCACTATATTTAACGGCGGCGAGAAAATGACCGTATGGGTAAGCGACGATTCTAATCACGTGCCGTTGCGCATAAACAGCCCTATACTTGTGGGCAGCATCAAGGTAGACCTTGTAGATTACAGCAATCTGCGCAGTGCTTTTGGTGGTATCATCAGTGAGAAGTGATCCTTAGAACAACCGCTTGTTCTTCTTTACCGTTGCCAGGTATTCCCGTAGGTCGGGAGAAGGTTTCAACCACAGCAACATACCGGCATAGATGATAATGATCGCGGCACTGCGTATCGCTACATCGGCAAATGTGCGGACATATATATGATGCGCCTGGTTGAAAAAATGCGGAAGATAGTAACCGCCCGCAAGGGCCACCGCCGCCGAGATAAAGGCCATAAGCGTTCCTTTTGTAAAGGGCTGCATATCCAG
Organism: uncultured Bacteroidota bacterium; assembly: GCA_903851455.1. Lineage (GTDB taxonomy): Bacteria > Bacteroidota > Bacteroidia > Chitinophagales > Chitinophagaceae > Nemorincola. The sequence continues at coordinate 1,102 of CAINOM010000118.1, forward strand.
TTTCCTCCACACGAACAGGTACTTCAGCACATTGAACGTCATAAGGATGCTGGTAGTGCTCCATGCCGCGCCATAGATGCCATATCGTGGCACCAGCACTCGTATTAGCAGGAACAATACACCCATCAGCAGCAAGGACAGGTAAAAATTGAACTTGTAGTAGTTGGCAATGGACAGCACCTGGTCATTCATACCGGTAGCAATGTTTACAATATTTCCGATAAAAAGGATCGCAAAGACCGGGATGATCTCTGTGTAACCATTTTTAATAATAATGATCGCATTTTCAAGATTACAGCAAAGCAATACGGCTATGCCCAAAGTGGGTATCAGTATGTTTATAGAAGACCGTGAAAAAATATCCTTTGCCTTCGGCATGTCGCCGTCTGCAAATGCCTTTGCCAGTACTGTGAAACTGGCCGGCGTCATGGCTTTCAGCGGCAACTGCAGGAACGAAACGAAAAAAACCGCCACGGAATAGATGGCCACGGCGCTAAAACCATTACGGTCATAAAACGGTAGCGAGAGCGCATCCATATAGCCCATCAGCAACACAGATACGGTGAGCAGAAAGTGATACCATGAGAAATGGACCATTTCCTTGTATTCATCTTTTGTGAAATCGCCCGTCTTGAAGGAGATGCCAAAACCAGTTGTGAGTGCAGAGAGGCCCAGGAAAATAACTACAGGTAATGAATAAATAAGTATGGAACCAATAACGAAAAAATCAAAATTTACATAACCGAAACCGAAAAGAAGTATAAGTGCGATCGTGGCTATCCTGAGCACTACCTCACGCATAAATGCAGA
>CAINOM010000119.1 GCA_903851455.1 uncultured Bacteroidota bacterium
CATCCGTACGCGTTCCGGAAAATAAAACCACGCTCTTGATTAACTTTCGGTTAATCAAAGACTTCCCATTATTTAAAAAGTTGTGTATTATTTTCTACAACTTTGGAAGATAAGCATTGAAAAATTCACAATGCGTCTGCACCCTATTAACATACGAAAAAATAAACCCTACAATGACAATGCGCTGACACAATTGTAAATCAATTGTTTATGCTCAATTTCATAAAAATGAACTTCATTATTTGTAATACAATTAAAAATTATATTGGCGTTTGCTGATTTCAGCGCGCTTTTTGCAAGTATACAACTGGAAACAAAACAGTATCAGATGTATCATTTTAAGATCGTCAAAGTGCAGGAAGGCGGCTATAAGTTCGAATTAGGCGGAATAAAGTTATTGGTAGATGATTATAGTTTAATAAACGACCAGCACCAGCTTAAAACCCCAAATAAGGCAATTGCATTCTTCAATATAGGCGACGACGTTTACGGAATATCAAACGAATCTCTGAATCTCAACACCGCGGAGGACCTTTACGACACCATGACCCGGCAGTATAAAGTCTTTATCAGCCCCGAACAGGCAATTGAAAATTCAAACCTGTTCCGACGCACAGCATAAACAAACTTTATTTTTTGTGAATATGCCGCCCCGAAAGGCGGCTTTTTTGTGGCTAAAATCCCGATATAACGGCGGGCTTTAAAACAAAATGAGGGCCTTGCGAACTTTGCCCGTCCGAATGGATTGGCCCGGCGGGCGCCTTAGCTATAAACATCCCTGCTACTGCGAGTTGCGGGGTGTGTTATAGCTCCGGTACCTATACACGCTCGACTTCACAAAATTATAAAAAGCATAGTCATTCATAGCCCTTAGCTGGTCATAACTAGGTCGGTACCGGCGCATAAAGTAGTGAAGGCTATCCCCTTGAAGGCCAGTATATTTGGTGATCACTTCTTCTGTAAAGGTCTTATCCACGTACTTCTCTTTCTCAAACTCACTGTAATCGTCCTGGAACTGCCAGATCTCCCTGTTCTTCTTGCTCATCGCGGAGAATGGAGACTGCACCACCTGGTAGCCAGATAGCTTCGGAAATTCCAGCTCGGTCTTATAAAGCTCATGATATCTTATGCTGTCCTCCTTGTAGTCGTAACGCCCGGTCCTCGCCGCATAATTCTTATCCTTGTTTATCTCAGATAACCCCTTCTTCATAATGATGCGGAAGTACGAGGGAATATATCCCTGCGGCACCCTTACACGGGCCGTCTTATAACCCGGCTTTTTGAATTCCAGCAATTGCCCGCCTGTAGCTGCAATAATAAAGGCGCCCTGCTCATCGCTGGAGATGTCCAGCATGGTATAGATATTCAGTATCTCCACCCCGGTAAGCGGCTTCTTATTCTCCATATCCAGCACCTCGCCATGTATGGTCTGCGCAATAGCCGGTATACCGAACAAGCATAACAAAAGTAAAAGAAGAGAAGCTTTGGCCGGCATAGATCTGCTAAATTACATTTTCACTGATTTCTAAGACTGTTATTTTTGTTAAAAGTATAAACCCCACTCCCGATTTCATTTCATGAACTACCACACCCCATTCAAAGCAGTATATTTGCGGAAAGCAAAAAAATTAAGCGGTGCGTTACACCTCCCCTCCTTTTTTAGGTGCCCGCAAGGGCACGACCGGAGGTCAATGCCAAAAGACATAGCGAAGCAATGGGCTTTTGGCTGGGATGGTTAAATCGCGGACTTACGACTCTTGACTTACGACTTACGACTAAAACGATGTACAAACTAATACGAACAATACTCTTCACCATAGATGCAGAGAAAGTGCACTACCGGGTAATGAAATGGCTCACAACAGCATGCTCTATCGGCCCCATACGCAGTTTGCTGAAGTCAATGTTTGTGGTAAAGAACTCCAAGCTTGAACGCACCCTCTGGGGCATTACTTTCCCTAACCCCGTAGGCCTCGCCGCCGGCTTCGACAAAGACGCTAAGTTTACCGATCAGCTCGCCTGCCTTGGTTTTGGCTTTATCGAGATCGGCACCATCACTCCCCGACCCCAGCCCGGCAATCCCAAGCCACGGCTCTTTCGCCTGCCCGCCGACCAGGCCCTCATCAACCGCATGGGCTTCAACAACGATGGCGCGATTGAGGCGGTAAAGCGCCTCAGCGCACGAAAAGAACAGATCATCATAGGCGGCAACATTGGTAAGAACAAGGACACACCAAACGAACACGCCGGCGATGACTACGAAAGCAGTTTCCGCTCGTTGTACACCCACGTCGACTATTTCGTGGTGAATGTAAGCAGCCCCAACACCCCCGGCCTGCGCGCCCTGCAGGACAAAGAACCGCTCATGGCCCTGCTGAACCGCCTGCAGAATGTAAACATACAATTGGGAGAGAAAAAGCCCCTGCTGCTAAAAATAGCCCCTGACCTTACCAACGAACAACTTAATGACATCATAGAGATCATACACGCTACCAACCTGGACGGCATAGTGGCAACCAATACCACCATCAGCCGCGAAAATCTCGCAACACCCGCTGCACAGGTAGAAGCCATAGGCGCGGGTGGCCTCAGCGGAGCGCCCCTTCGCAAGAGAGCCACAGACGTTATCAGCTACATCCATACCCACAGCGGCGGCACCATCCCCATCATCGCCTCCGGCGGCATCTTCACGGCCGCCGATGCCAAAGAAAAGCTCGATGCCGGCGCATCACTCGTACAGGTATACACCGGCTTCATCTACGAAGGACCCGGAATCGCTGGTAATATTTGCAAGGGGTTGGTGTGAAAATGTCGATATGCATCTACGCGTTAATTAGTCTTGATATTTTGGTTCCATAATGTTGTGGTTTTGGCAATTTAATAATACCTTATCGCCAAATTAAGATTGACTACAAATTATGCTAAAATATACCGCGATAAAAACGACAGTTCGGCTTGCCGCATTGCTATGGGCCTTGCCTATACTAGCTTTTGGCCAGGAGCAGGTTTTGGTGCCTGGCAAGGTTGTTTCTGCAAAGCTGATGAAGGGCGCCAACCATAAGTACATCGTCAACATGCATAAAGGTGAGTATGCCAGTTGCACGGTAATGCAAAAAGGCGTAGACCTCACCGTTGCGTTACAATACCCTGCCGGCAAGACACTGAGAACGTACGATGCTCCGAACGGCGCCAACGGGCCGGAGAAAGTGGACTTTATTGCAGATTCTACTGGCCCATATGTGCTGAATATTTACCCCACAGCACCATATAACGGCTTTACAGACTCTGAGAAAATAGCTTACTTGGACGGCAATCAGGGCCGCTATGAGATCACTGGTTTTAAAAAATTGGGCGCTGCGGCCTATGCGGCCAAGCTGGCAAAAGACAAGAAAAGAACTGACGACCTTGAGGCATGGCTGAAGGCCAACTCCCATGTGCTGAAAACTGTAGATGCTGGCAATGGCTTTGAAGACCTGCAGCCTTTTAAGCAGATGCTGGCTGGGGTAACCGTGGTGGGGCTAGGTGAGGCCACGCACGGCACCAGCGAGTTTTTCAGAATGAAACACAGGATGCTGGAGTTTCTGGTGAAAGAGATGGGCTTCAATTCATTCTATATTGAGGCGAGCATGTCACGCTGCCGGTACATAAACCGCTATGTGCTCTACGGCAAGGGCAACCTGGATACTGCAACCGTCATACAGGGCTTTGTGACATGGCGGGTGGAGGAGGTCCGCAACATGATAGAATGGCTCAGGCAGTACAATAAAGATATGCCAGACAGTAAGAAGGTAAAATTTCTGGGTATCGACCTGCAGATAAATGATGTGGCTTGGGCAGGGCTTAAAGCTTACTATGCACAAGTAAACCCCGCCACAGTGACGCTGCTCGACACACTCGAAAAACAAGGCCGACATGCTGCAGAAATGGCCAACTCGAGGGATAAAGTTGCCGAAGGGGAGAAACTATTTAGGCAGCTATATACACAATGCATAGATATAAAGAAGGCTATGGAAAGGGATAAGACACAGTATACCCACATTGCCGGAGATAGCCTCTATACCGAGAACGCAATGAACATTACCCTCATAATACAAGAGATAAAATCATTTAAAGACGGCTACAACGACCGCCGCGACTACTATATGGCGCAAAACGTACTCTACCTGCTGCACCACGAAAAGCCTGGAAGCAAAGTGGTGGTATGGGCGCACAACGGGCATATCAATAACCTGGTGCAGTCTAAAAATGCCTTCATGGGTAAATTCCTGAAAGATGCGCTAAAGGATAAGTATTACCCCATCGGCTTCGAATTTTACTCAGGCTCTTTCCAGTCGCGCAATATGGACATTCAGAACAGTTCTACCAACTGGGATGTGAATACTGTGGGTGCTCCCCCTTTGGCCTCACTACCCTGGTATCTCAACAATACCGGCAAGGATATGCTATACCTGGACCTTCGACACATGGGTGCGTTGCGTGGTTTTCAGCCCATAACCATGCACTACGTCGGCTCGCAGTACTTTGCATCATCGCCCCTCACTTTTTCCGCCAGCTTCAATGATTTTGACGGCCTCATCTATATTAAAAACTCCACTGCTGCGAAGAACTTTACAATGGCAGATATTAAAAAGCAGTAACGAAGTAAGTAGACGTGCCACTTAGCCATTTTTTAGGCGACACACTCATCCTTGTTTACAACAAAGATGCTACGGTACGGCGTTTGCAACGACCGAACAAAAAGACTATCATAGTTTTTTTTCAAAACCTTCTACAGGCAGCTGCAATCCCGAAAAACCTCAAATCCTTAAATGCTGATCTTTCCTTCTCCTCAAACTAATAATATAAAACAGCATCCCCAGCGCCGTGACAATAACGCCAACCCCTCGTACCACATCACTGGTGTTGTGCAGGTTGGGAAAGAAAATAATACCGATGAGCATCGCTACAACACAAACTGCAAGAAAGACCGCCAGCACCAGTCCGCTGGTACCTTCATAAATGGTTTTCCGCCGTACGATCGGTATCTTTTTTTCCAGTGAGGCATTGTTCCTGTCCATCAGGGCTATTATCGCATCGCACATTTTTTCCAGTTCGCTGCTATCATCAAAGTCACCGGCGCCCGCTTTAAACCTTGTTCCGTTTTTTAGATAAAGTGTAAAAAAGAAGCCATTGTAGCTGGTGACCCGGTAAGAAGCAATGTCGTCAATCAGAATTTCCCGGTCGGCCACACGATCAAAAAAGGGTTTATAAGTGTACTGCACTGCTATCCTGTCTTCCAGCACTTGCACTTCCATCCGTTGCGGTATCCTCTTTCTGAACAGGTAAACTACACCCCATATCAATAGTAAAAGCGCGATAATAATGACATACAAATTCGCATTTGCTATCACACAAACTATCGCGAACAAGAAGAGCAAAAACATGATCGTAAAAAAAATAATAAGGCCGGCAAGCGCTGATGTGTTTTTCACCTTGTATATCGTCCCTGCTATATGCTGCGTTTCAAGAGGCTCATTAGGCAAAGCCGGAGCGACCTTAGGCATATTCAACTTATCATATTGCGGCAGGGCCGTTGAGAGGTCATCTACAAGATCGCTAAAACCAGTTGCAGTGCCTATCATCGGCAGCCGCCACCGCATGGTCATCCGCGAGCCATCCTTCAGCTTCAATACCAGGTACCCTAATCGGCTATGCTCCACGCCTGCCAGGTCATCAAACAATATCTTCTGCTCCGGTTTCCGGTGAAACAGAAAGCTCTTCTCCCAGATTATGCTGATGCCGTCGTGCATCACCAGCACATTCAGCCTGCCATATGCTGCCCGCTGCGCCATATAGTAAGCGCCAAGCGGTACAAGTATTGCAAGTACCAGCATAAGCAAGGCAAACCACCCATCAGGTATATCGACGAGAAGTCCCATCGGTATCAGCGACAAAACGCCACCCACAATAAACCAGATGATCATCCAGGCCACAAACCACCCTACAGACTTTATGTATACTATCCGATTATTCATAGGACAATGCAAATATATAGATGTGTTGCACCAATAGTTATGCAAAAGGCTGTTAAAACAAGTATTGAACGGTTCAATCTTATATTTGCACAACATTTTGCCCTATATTTACACCTTCACAATAAATCAAACATGAAGAAAATCATCAGCACCTTGGCCCTCGCAGTGGGCATCATTGTCTCGGCGAATGCACAAA
>CAINOM010000120.1 GCA_903851455.1 uncultured Bacteroidota bacterium
AGCCATTCGATGAAAAGCCATATCCAATAACTTCACCCAGTATTTTGGCTCCTCTTTTCTGTGCAGATTCAAGGCTTTCGAGGATAACAGTTGCGGCGCCACCACTAGGTACAAGACCATCACGATCACGGTCGAAGGGGCGGGAGGCTTTGAGCGGATCGCTTTCCCTGGTAGAGAAAGCAGCAATGCTATCGAAGTAGGACATAGAGTACAGGTTTACTTCCTGTGCCCCGCCGCAAATCACGCAGTCCTGCATGCCGTTCTTAATGAACATATATCCAAGGCCTATGGCATGGGACCCGCTGGCGCATGCGGCACTCACCGTAAAGTTTATGCCTCTTATCTTGAAGATAGTGGCAAGGTTCATGTTCACTGTAGAGTTCATGGTCTGAAATACATATCCCGAGCCCAGCATCATGGTATCTTTTTTCTCACGTACGATATCCACGCCTTCTATCACCGGTTTTGCCGAGCTGTCATTGCCAAACAGCAGGCCAATTTCATTTTGCTCCAGGTATGCGTTATCTATCCCGGCCATATCGAGCGCCTCACGTGCAGACACATAGGCGAACTCAGCCTGCTCCGGCATCATGAGCCGCGCGCGCCTGTCCAGCTGGCCTTTGAGGTTGGGGCGGTCGACCCAGCCGGTCAAAGCCGAGGCATAACCAAATTCCTTTCTTTCCGGCGAGAAAATAATGCCTGATCTGCCGGTATATAATGACTGCTTTACTTTTTCCAGGTTAGAGCCGATACATGAATAAATGCCAAGGCCAGTGATTACTACTCTGTTCATTCTTAGGTTTATTGTTAGCTTTTTTAAAAGTAACGTTCTTTATCAAAAGGTCAAAATTAGCGACTATTTGTAACTCTGCCTGTCGATAAATTGGTCTACTTTTTTTTGCGTTTGCCAGGGCTCGAGAGATCAAGAAAGCGTTTGGCTACAGCAATATGGGAACATTGCAAAGATTTGTTTTGATATATGATATCCGTAATTTTATAGGAGTTGTTTTCTTGCAAACCTAAAAAACATTTCAACCATGAGCAGTTTCCCCGTGCGTGACTCCAAAATGGATCACTTGCTGACTCCACAAAATGCGGCGTTGATAATAATTGACTACCAGCCAACGCAGGTCAACTCGATCAACTCTATGGACCGACAACAGCTAATTGCAAATATTGCAGTCACCGTCCAGGCCGCTAAGGCTTATAATTTGCCGGTGATCTTATCGACCGTGAATGTAAAGACCGGAGCGAATAAAGATACTATTCCACAAATAAGGGAAATACTGGGAGACATACCCTCTTATGACAGAACCTCGATCAACGCATGGGAAGACAAAGATTTCTATGAAGCAGTAAAAGCTACCGGCAGAAAAAAATTGTTGATGGCAGCTTTGTGGACAGAGGCCTGCCTTACGTTCCCAACCCTGGACGCGCTCAAAGAGGGCTATGATGTGTACCCAGTGGTAGACGCAGTGGGCGGCACTTCACTTGTTGCTCATGAAACAGCGCTGCGCAGGATAGAACAGGCTGGAGCTAAACTGACCACAAATGCTCAATTGGTGTGCGAATTGCAGCGCGACTGGAACCGGAAAGAAACAGCACCGGCAATGGTTCATATTTTTATGGAGGCAGGCGTGTTTCTGAGGCTGGAATAGAGCGACGAAGTATTTTACCTCTTACGCAATTTTTTCCTCAGAGAAGCCATATTTTCCAGGAATGCTTTATTTTCTAGAAAAATGTATCAGGAGTGCTGGTGTGAGAATAGGTGTCCCACATCCTTCGAAGTGTGAGACACCTACTTTCCCCTATCTTTATTACTTTTACGCGCTGATAAGAGACATTAATAAATTAAATAAAGCTTGCATGATATATATCGGGGGAAAAAATCTCTCTTTAAATGATTTTTCTGAAATAGTTTATAAGAAGAAAGAGATAGGGTTGGATGAGGCAGCTGTTAAAAAAGTTGGTGTCAATTACGAGTTCCTGCAACAATTTTCCACAAACAAACTGATCTACGGAATAAATACCGGTTTTGGACCGATGGCCCAATACAAGGTTAGCGAAGAAAACCTGCTGCAACTGCAATATAACCTGATCAGGAGCCACTCATCGGGCGGCGGAAAGTTATTGCCCCAGCACCTGGTAAAAGCATTGATGATCGCACGACTGAACAGCCTGATGCAGGGATACTCAGGCGTACATAACGAAGTGGCGGAGTTGCTGCGCGAGCTGATCAACAAGGATATTACTCCATGCATCTTTGAGCATGGCGGGGTGGGCGCAAGTGGAGACCTGGTGCAACTGGCGCACCTGGCGCTGGTGCTGATAGGTGAGGGAGAAGTGATACATGAGCACCAGGTACGCCCTGCAGCTGAGGTGTTTGCTACGCTGGGCATCAAGCCTATGTCTATTCATATCCGCGAGGGATTGGCCATATTGAACGGCACCTCAGCAATGACTGGTGTGGGTATGCTGAATATCATACAGGCTCAGAAGCTGCTGGGATGGTCGGTTCTTTTATCGGCTATGACCAACGAAGTAGTGGCTGCATTTGATGATCATTTTTCCTACGAACTTAACATAGTAAAGCATCATAAGGGCCAGAACAAGGTTGCCGCGACACTCCGTGATATTCTGAGTGGCAGCAAGATGATCCGCAATCGCTCGGAGTATTTGTATAATACAGAACACCTGGATACCGATGTTTTTGAGGATAAAGTGCAGGAGTATTATTCGCTTCGTTGTGTGACCCAGATACTTGGCCCGATATATGACACATTATGCCAGGCGGAAAGTGTGCTTGTAAACGAGCTAAACTCAGTAAACGATAACCCGATAATAGACCAGGATAACAAGAATATTTTTCATGGAGGTAATTTCCATGGGGATTATGTTTCGCTGGAAATGGATAAGCTGAAGATCGCGATCACTAAGTTGTCCATGCTGTCTGAGCGGCAGCTTAACTATCTGCTGAACGATAAACTGAACCAGAAGTTCCCACCTTTTGTGAACCTCGGTGTGCTGGGATTCAATTTCGGGATGCAGGGCATGCAGTTTACGGCGACCTCTACTGTTGCCGAGAACCAGACATTGTCATTCCCGATGTATGTGCACAGTATACCCAACAATAATGACAACCAGGACATAGTGAGCATGGGCTGCAACGCAGCACTAATGACCAGGCGTGTGATAGAGAACTCCTTTGAAGTGCTGGCGATACAGATGATGACGGTGCTGCAGGCAATAGACCATATTGATTGTGCGGCACAACTATCGCCAAAAACAAAGTTTTTTTATGATGAGCTGAGGGCGATATTCCCGAAGTTCGTAGAAGACAAGCCCAAGTATAAGGACCTGGAGCGGATAAAGGAATATTTTGAAAAATCAGACCCGTTAATTTCTTTTAGTGAATTGAAAGAAGGCAGCCGGTAAAATAAATAGCATCATGAAGTGTGCATTAGTGACAGGCGGGTCGAGAGGTATAGGCAAGGCCATTTGTATAAAAATGGCGGCCATGGGGTATTATGTGCTGGTGAACTATAAAAGCAATGAGGCAGAGGCGAATGATACGCTGGCGCGCATAAAGGAAAATGGGGGAGATGGTGAGTTGCTCCGGTTTGATGTTTCCGGTAAAGAAGAAATTCAGAGCGCGCTGAACAAATGGATCACCCATAATCCTGAGAAATATATTGAAGTGCTCGTGAACAACGCGGGGATCAAGGATGATGGCCGGATGCTGTGGATGAAGGATGAACAGTGGGATAGTGTGATCAAGACCAGTCTCGACGGTTTCTTTTATGTGACGCGTACTGTGCTGAACAGCATGCTGCTGAAAAAATACGGCCGTATTGTCAACGTAGTGTCCCTCTCTGGACTGAAGGGGCTGCCGGGGCAGACGAACTATTCGGCAGCAAAGGCCGGAGTGATAGGTGCGACAAAGGCGCTTGCACAGGAAGTAGGCAGGAAGGGCGTAACCGTGAACGCGGTGGCACCAGGGTTTATAAAGACGGATATGACTAGCGGACTGGATGAAAAGGAAATGGCTGTGCTGGTGCCGGTAAGGCGTTTTGGGACGGCGGAAGAAGTGGCGCATGCGGTTGGTTTCCTGGCGTCGCCGGAAGCTAGTTATATTACGGGCCAGGTGCTGTCGGTGAATGGAGGGCTGTACTCCTAGTAGGCAGTTTGCAGATGGCAGTCTGCAGTGCGCAAATATTTTTTTAAGAAATAAAGAACCATTAATGAAATTTTTCGGTAAGGAAACAAAGACAGCATTCAAGGCGAGGGAGATGGCCCAGTTTATAGCATTCGGGCCAGTGATCTTCCAGTCGGCGAGGGTATTGCGAAATTCAGGCATACTGACTGCTATTGAAGAAAGTGGCGCCGATGGGCTGTCGCTTGGTGATGTTGCCGCGAAAGTGAAGCTGCCTGAATACGGTGTGCGCGTGCTGCTGGAGTCAGGGTTGAGTCTTGGGCTGGTACTGGTGAATAATGAAAAATATACGCTTGCAAAAACGGGTTACTTCATTCTGCACGACGAGCTGACCAAGGTGAACATGGACTTTGTGCAGGACGTTTGCTACAAAGGGCTTTTTTCGCTCGATAAAAGCATTGAGACCGGCAAGCCTGAGGGGCTTAAAGAACTGGGCCCATGGAAAACCGTTTACGAGGGATTGTCACAGTTGCCGCCGCACATACAGAAGAGCTGGTTCAGCTTCGATCATTATTTTTCTGATGATGCATTTCCGCTGGTGCTGCCACATGTGTATAAACACGGAATTAAAAACATCCTCGATATTGGTGGTAATACCGGTAAGTGGGCTACGATATCAGCGAAGTATTCGCCGGATATCAAAGTCACTATTATGGATCTGCCGGGTCAATTGGGTATAGCTGAGTCTAAGATAAAACAAGAGGGGCTTACAGGGCAGGTATCCTTTCTGCCGGTAAACCTGCTGGATGAAAAGGCGCAGATCCCGAAAGGCTTTGATGCGATATGGATGAGTCAGTTCCTGGATTGTTTTTCGGAAGCTGAGATCGTGTCTATATTGAAGAGGTGCTACGATGCGCTTGATGAAAACGGCTGTGTAATGATCATGGAGCCTTTCTGGGACAGGCAGCAATATGAGATAGCAGCGTTCTGCCTGCAGCAGACATCACTATATTTTACCGCCATCGCTAATGGCAACAGCCAAATGTATAGCGCTGCAGTGTTTGTGAAATGTATTGAGCAGGCGGGCTTTGAAGTTGTTGAAGAGACGGATAACATTGGCCTCAGTCAAACGCTGATGAAGTGTAAGAAACGTAAATAGTTTTGTTTTAGCAGTGTAAAAAGCGGGTTATGAACAGAGAAAAAGTAGACGTGCTGGTGATAGGCGCCGGTCCTTCGGGAACAGTTGCAGCCTCCATCGTGAATAAGGCAGGGTATAATGTTAAGATCGTTGAGAAACTTAAGTTTCCGCGTTTTGTGATAGGGGAGAGCCTGCTGCCGCGCTGTATGGAGGCGCTTGATGAAGCGGGCTTCCTGGATGCGGTGAAGGCGAAGGGTTTCCAGGAGAAATTCGGAGCGAAATTCGTGAAGGACGGCAAGATATGTGACTACTCTTTTGCTGATCAATATACACCCGGATGGAACTGGACTTGGCAGGTGCCCAGAGCTGAGTTTGATAAGACGCTTGCTGATACGGTGGAGCAAATGGGCGTCCCGGTATCGTATGAGACAACGGTGACCGGCATTGTTTTTAAC
>CAINOM010000121.1 GCA_903851455.1 uncultured Bacteroidota bacterium
ACCATCATAAAGGATGCGCTGGCGCTGATAAAAAGAAATTACGGTGTTGAAATAGATATTGATACCATTCCGCTGGATGATGAGGAGACCTACGAGCTCTACCAGGCGGGAGATACCAACGGTACCTTCCAGTTTGAAAGTGCCGGGATGCAGAAGCACCTCATCAATCTGAAGCCCGATAAATTTGATGACCTTATAGCCATGAACGCCCTGTATCGTCCGGGGCCAATGGAGTATATACCCAACTACATCAAGCGCAAGCATGGGCTGGAAGAAATATCCTATGATCTGCCTGCGCTTGAAGAGTACCTTGGCGACACCTATGGTATCACTGTGTACCAGGAACAGGTGATGCTGCTCTCGCAAAGCATTGGTGGCTTCAGCAAGGGCGATGCCGATGTGTTGCGCAAGGCAATGGGCAAGAAGCAGAAGTCGGTGCTGGATAAAATGAAAGGCCAGTTCATAGAGGGCGCAAAAGCGAAGGGGCATCCCGAAGACAAGCTGCAGAAGATTTGGACCGACTGGGAAGCATTTGCACAATACGCCTTCAATAAATCGCACTCCACCTGCTATGCCCTTGTGGCTTACCAGACTGCCTATCTCAAGGCCCACTACCCGGCTGAGTATATGGCGGCGGTGCTGAACAACCAGGGCAACATAGACAAGATCAAATTTTACATGGAGGAGTGCCAGCGCATGGGCCTGCTGGTACTTGGCCCGGATGTGAATGAGAGCCTGAAAGGGTTTGCGGTGGCCAAGGAAAATGTAGTTCGCTTCGGACTCAATGCTATAAAGGGAGTAGGCGAGGCCGCGGTAGATGATATCGTGCTGGAGCGCGAGACCAATGGCCCTTACCTTACAGTATATGACTTTATCAAGCGGGTAAACCAGCGCACTGTAAATAAGAAATCGATGGAAAGCCTGGTGCTGGCCGGTGCGCTCGATTGTTTTTCCGGGCAGCTGCACAGGGCGCAGTATTTCTACGCCCCGCCTACCGACCCTATTACCGGGCTGGAAAGGTTGGTGCGCTTCGGTAACCAGTTTCAGGCCAGCTCGTCCATGGCTACCAATAGCCTTTTCGGCGAGTCGACCATGCCGGAGGTAAAACCACCCCTTATCCCGGAATGTGAAAAGTGGGGACTACCCGAGCTACTGGACCGCGAAAAAGAAGTGGTGGGCATCTATCTTAGCGCCCATCCGCTGGACGGGTTCAAGTTTGAGATGGACAACTACGGCATGACGCCGATAAGCGAGCTGGATGCCAACCGTGGCCGCAATATACGTGTAGCTGGCTATGTCACCGACGTTGGCCATATGACCACCAAGAAGGGGAGCAAGTTCGGGAAACTGACGATAAACGACTATTCGGGGCATTACGAGATACTGCTATGGGAGAAGAACTATGTGGCTTATGGCAACTACCTGGTGAATGGCCAGAAGCTGATGATCCAGGGCGTTTATGATGAGCACAGGTTCCGCCCCGGTACCATGGAGCTGCAGATACAGAATATGATGCTGCTGGACGAGGTCCGTAAGACCCTGACCAAGAAGCTGCACCTGTCCTTGCCACTGCTGAAGGTGAACCAGGAGTTCGTGACCTTTATGGAGGAAAACCTGAAGAAATACCCCGGCACTACCGAGCTGATCATACATATCGCCGACTGGGATGGCAGCGAGGTAAGGTTGAAATCCCAGGCACGCAAAATAGAGGTAAATGATGAACTGATCCGCTTCATACAGGAGCATGAAGAAGATATCCGCTATTCACTGGATAAAGTCTGAAAAACCTAGTTGGCAGTAATGGTAATAGCCTGGTTAGCTGTCATAGGCAACACTAAAGTTCCCAACGACCTTGAAAAGAACCACTCACCGTCATTAGCGGCAGACTTGATATACAGGTTGCTGCTGTCTACCGCATTAAAATACCCCAGGGCTATGGCAGCACCGTATGCAAGATAGGGTGGAGGCAGGATTATAGCCTGCTGGTTGCCAATACCGGGAACATTCTTATTGATCACGAAGTATTTAAGGGGTCCTGATGCACTGTCGTTTACCACCGTCAGGTAGAAAAACGTAGAAGGTATATTCAGATCAACTGTTGTCGTTCCGCTTTGTGGAAAGGTATTGAACAGTGTATCCCAGTTTACCTGTACACCACTGCTGCCATGCGTAAAGGCGTTTCCCTGCAGGGTATCGCCATAGCCACCCATAAAGCCCTTAGAATGGCCTGCAGGAACTGTATAAGCTACATTATTGAGTGTAAGCGTGATATCGGTAAAACCATGGTTCCAGTATTGTATGGTGGTGGTCACGCCTATTTCGCAATGGTCACCTTCATAGCCTGTGGGGCAGCTGCAATATCCGTTCACGCAGGTTCCTCCGTTCTGGCAAGCCACATTACTGCAGCGGTCTTTGTTGCAGGAAGTGTAGATACTTGTCCCGAATGCCAATAGGGTAATGATCGCTGTAAAGATGACTGCTTTTGTTTTTTTCATTGTCATACTGTTTGTTTGTTGCCCCGGTTTTCGTTGCCGGGGGTAAGTTCATGGCGCTTGCGCCTGGCTAAAGCATAAAATTAATAGTTTCTTTCAAAGAAACCACAATAATTTGCCGCCATATGTGAATGTACACAAAATTTTCGAACGGTATTAGGAATATTACGATTTGGGACGTACGAGTTTGCGCTTAGATGCCAGCGCCCCATCGTTTTTGTTAGCATTATGTGGATACTTTATACACCTATATCTCTATTCTATTCGGCTGCCATCTCTTATTCATGTAACTTCGTGTTTCATTTTTCAAAAACAAATAACAATGGCAGCAGTATTCACTGATTCAAATTTTGACACTGAAGTTCTTAAAGCTGATAAGCTTTCCGTAATAGATTTCTGGGCTCCATGGTGTGGCCCATGCCTCGCGCTGGGACCAACTATCGATGCTCTTTCGAAAGAATATGAAGGGAAGGTAAACGTGGGTAAAGTGAACGTGGATGAGAATCCGAA
>CAINOM010000122.1 GCA_903851455.1 uncultured Bacteroidota bacterium
ACAGCCAATTGTATTTAGGGTAAAGCCTAAACCGCCTGACCTGCAAAAAGATATTTTCTGGAAAAACTCAACCTTGTTCCAGTAAAATCAGGCTTTCCCAAAGATATTTTGCCCTTTTTGAAAAAGTTCCGTATGTTTATGCTGGTTGATAAATTGTTGACGTGCTATTTCTTTAGTGTTCTTAAGTAGCAGATCAAAGACCACCGTTGCTTATCGGTAAGCTGTGTTTTATAAGCCTGCATGGCACCTTTCCCCTCACTCAGTTTCCAGAAAAGGGAGCCGTCAGATTCTCCCTGGATGGCCTTAGAAGTGTGGTCAGCCGGTTTTGGGTTCAGTGCTACTGCCGCGGGTCCATCGCCTTTACCTTTCGCTCCATGGCACGGCGCACAGGTACTGGTATAAATGGTTTTCGCAGCCTTTAGCGTAGCTGCATCGCAACTTCCTGGATTTTTTAAACTATTTGCCGATGCCGGGGCGACCCATGTTGTTTGTCCTTTTGCCTGGTTGCCTGCAAAAAATAGAATCGCCAAAGCCAATGTAACCGTGAGTAAATTGCCGTTCCTCTTCATGTTTCAATTTTTAGATTGTGAATTTTTCATTTGACATATAAATGTACCAACACCCAAAGCCCAGACTTATGACGGAGGTTACGTGAAATGATGATTTTGATCATCTCTTTTCAAAAAAGATCATTTAGTCATGGGGACATCTTCGGATTTGACACGGTAACGAGCGCTGAGCTTCTGATTTGTAATTGGTGTTTTACAAATTTTTCAGGGAGGTGGAAATCCAAGCTATCACTCTGTTAAATATTTTGCATATGGTATGATCAGGCCAGGCCGGTATTATTTCTGCCGCTTTAATCATTAATTTTGCGCTTCCATGAAGTCATTTGATGTACCGGTACACTATCGCAGCCCGCTTATCACCGCGATCAAGCTGAAACGCAAGGCTGACGATAAAATGAAGCGGGATTATACTCCCACCATACTTGAGCTGGGATCCCTGCAGATCGTCCTTGCCCGGCATTTTGGTTTTTGCTATGGCGTGGAGAATGCTATTGAGATCGCGTTTCGCGCTGTAGCAGAGAATCCCGGCAAGCGTATATTCCTGCTCAGCGAGATGATCCATAATCCCGGTGTGAATGCGGACCTGAAAGCATTTGGTATAAAGTTCATCATGGATACGGGCGGGCATATGCTTATGGACTGGAATGAGCTGAAGAGTGATGATGTGGTCATCATACCGGCCTTTGGTACAACACTGGAACTGGAACAGAAACTCCGCGATATTGGCATCGATCCCACGCATTATGAAACCACGTGCCCCTTCGTGGAAAAGGTATGGAACCGCGCAGGTAAGATCGGAGACGATGGCTATACCGTGGTGGTGCATGGCAAGCCAAAGCACGAGGAGACGCGGGCTACATTCTCACACAGCAAGGCGCATACGCCAACGGTGGTGGTCAAAGACATGGAGCAGGCGCAGCTTCTGGGCCAGTATATAACAGGGGCTTTGCCTGCCGACAGTTTTTACGAAAATTTTCAAGGGCAATATTCAGATGGGTTCGATGTTACCAAGGACCTACAACGAATAGGTGTGGTTAACCAGACGACCATGCTGGCCAGCGAAACACAAGCCATCGCCGACTACCTGAAGCAACTGATAACGGCACATTACCAGACTCCCCCGGAGAAGTCGGGCGAACGCTTCGCAGATACCCGCGATACGCTGTGCTATGCCACTAACGACAATCAAAGTGCAGTGCAGGGTATGCTGGCGCATGAGGCTGAGATAGCATTGATAATAGGTGGCTATAACAGCTCCAATACATCGCACCTTGTTGAATTGTGCGAACTGAAATTACCTAGCTACTTTATCAAGGACGAGCACAATCTGATCTCCGGTACAGAGGTCCGTCACTTCGACCTGCACAGTCATTCCGAAAAAGTAAGTCTTGATTTTCTTCCGGCCCACCGGCCATTGCGCGTCATGATCACTTCGGGCGCTTCTTGCCCGGATGCCCTGGTAGAAAGGGTGATAGAGCGTCTTGCTGTCATTACAGGTAACGAGCAGGCGGCCACGGTCATTAAAGAAGTGTGGGAAGATATATAGTTTGGGTTACTTTACTTTTTCCACCTTGTAATAGCTGTATATGGTCGTCAGCTTTTTATTGGTTACGGGGTCCAGGATGATCAGCGAATCGGAGCGTACCACTTTATTCCGGTATTCTTTCAGTTCGGTGAATTTATTGGTGGCATAGTCTACACTGATCCATTTATCATCACCCACACGGTCGTAACGCCTGATAATGCTAGACACCGGGAGCTGCTTTTTCTTCCCGTCTGCGTCTTTATAAGTGTGTACCGGGTCGGTATAGCTCTTGAATTCTGAAATAAACCGTATCTCGCTGTTCTCCTTTATCCGTGACAGGATACTGTCTCTCGAGTCATAACATTCGAATTTGTAGATGGTGTCATTGTGCTTCCTTTCGCGGGGAGAATAAAACTCAGGAAAGTAAAGCAGTTTCACCGTTGTATCGGTGAAAAACGCATCCATTCCGCCGTCCACCTGCATCTGGTATACCTGCACTTTTTCCTCTTTTTTATCGTTTTGCGCGAATAGCTGAGCAGAGCTGTACAACAGGAATACTAATATCAGGGCGATTTTTTTCATTAAGCTTTCGGTTCCGGCAAATATAACCAATAGAAAATAAACGTTTTTTCTCCCCTTTTTTTACCCCTCTCAAAGACATTTTTTTAATATCTTGCAGGAAATAACGCTCAAATCAATAATCATGAACTATATCCGTCGGTGTATTCTAACAACATCCGTTCTGTTTGCAGGTTTCATTACTGTAAACGCCCAGACCGCAGATGAAATAATCGCAAAGCACATAGAAGCAGTTGGTGGCGAAGCTAACTGGAAAAAGGTAAAGTCAATAAAATTGACCGGCTCGATGAATGCCGGAGGCATTGAATTGCCGATAACCATAACGACCCTGGACAAGAAAGGATACAGGATGGAGTTTTCTATGAATGGGATCGCTAATTACACCGTCTTAACTCCTGAAAAAGGTTGGATGTTCTTTCCAACGCAGGGCCAGACCACCCCACAGGCTATGCCAGATGAAATGGTCAAGGAACAACAGGATCAACTGGATGTGACCATGGACCCGCTTATTGATTATA
>CAINOM010000123.1 GCA_903851455.1 uncultured Bacteroidota bacterium
AGCTACCTGACAGACAGCTCAACGGAAGTTTATCATTATCTTCCAGACGGTAGACTTGCAAAAAAAGAACTTATCAAATGGGAGGTCACTTTATCTGGTAAACCTCCTGCTCGAAAAGAAATAATAACTACAATATACCGGTACCAGGATTAGCCATTTGTCGCGCGAGTAATCCACAATGCGGCGATAGATTTTTCGTCTTGGGCCGCATTACTTTTCTTAAGACCTTTGTCACATAATTAACCATTTTTCCATCAGGTATTTTTTATTTGAGAAGCGCTCGTTTCAATCTGCATTTCCGTTTCTCCTGAATAAGCGATTCCAAAAATCGGAACAACATTAATCAGACAGTTAATCAGTCAATCTCGATTAATCTGAGGTTCTGACGATGGGTAACAATGGGAAATTTAGGTAAAATTAATATCAGCCACAGTAAAGGCTTTTGAAAGAATACCATGCCCCAATTGTGAATTTCTTTTTCATTGTGGCATGGGGCATTCCGCAGAAAAACCAGCCCACGATTTCAATCGTGGGGTCATAGGTGCAAATGGCAAAAGGCAACCGTTTCAACGGTTTAAAAGTACCCTCGTGGGTAACAATGGGAAATTTAGGTAAAATTAATATCAGCCACCACAAAGGGTTTGCTCATTTTTCAATGCCCCACTTACCCCATTTTTTATTTTTCAAAAGTGGGACATCGCAAAAAAATCGACCATCTTAATTTCTTGGCGTCTCGGCGCCTTAGCGGTTAAACTTTCGCGCGATGACAATATGCTCCCAATTCCTAATTCCAAAAGACAAATTCCAATGAAAACTACAGCAGTCCTCTTACTTTCTCTATCACCGCCTGCAGCCCCCCCGCGTCCTGGCCACCTGCCGTGGCAAGTGTCTTCTGGCCGCCGCCGCCGCCCTTTATCAGGCCGGCCACATGCTCCTTGATCATCTTGCCGGCATCGAGGCCCTTGGCCGCAGCAACTTTTTCGTCCACGCCAATGGCTACGTACGGCTTACCATCTATGTTCGAGCACAGTACAATGACATGATCATTAAGATGTGTCTTCAGGTCCATGCACAGGCGCTTAAGCGCGTCCAGCGAGTTCACAGATACCATCTGTCCCACAAAGGTTACCTGGTTGATGATCTCGTCCTTGGTAAGCAGTTCGTTGCGTATGCCCACCAGCATCCTGTTTTCCAGGTGCTCAGCATGCTTCTCAAACTGGCTGCGCTCTTCCTGTAGCCGCTCTATAGCCTTGATCGGGTCCTTCGCGTTCTTTAGCTGCGCAGAGATATTGGCTATAAGCTGTAGTTGCTCATTGATAAAATGCTCAGCAGCCTTACCACTTACAGCTTCTATACGGCGCACGCCCGCAGCTACAGCCGCCTCGCTGGTTATCTTAAAGAAGCCCAGTTGTCCAGTAGCGCCCACATGGGTACCGCCGCAAAGCTCTATGGAATAAGCAGGGTCCATAACCACCACACGTACTATGTTGCCATACTTCTCACCAAACAAAGCCATTGCGCCTAGCGCCACAGCCTCATCCTTAGCCATTTCCTTAATAACTACCGGTATGTTCTCCCTTATCTTCTCATTTACTATAGCTTCTATACTGGCTATCTCTTCGTCTGTCACTTTAGCAAAGTGCGAAAAGTCGAAACGCAGATGTTCTTCATTTACCAGCGATCCTTTCTGCGCCACATGCTTGCCCAGTACCTCGCGTAGCGCGGCATGCAGCAAGTGCGTAGCGCTGTGGTGCACTGCGGTAGATACACGCTTCACCGCGTCCACCTTTGCAACTACCGGCGCCGATATATTTTCCGGAAGCACCTCCGAGAAATGGATGGTAAGGCCGTCTTCTTTCTTGGTGTCTATGATCTGTATGCTCTCATTCGGGAAGATGAACTCGCCGGTATCGCCCACCTGTCCACCGCTTTCGGCATAGAAAGGTGTAGTATCCAGCACTAGCTGGTAAGATTCCTTACCCTTGGCTTTCACCTTGCGATACTTCAGCACCGATGCTTCCGCCTCCATGCTATCGTAGCCCACAAATTTGGTAACTGCGGCATCCTTTACCACTACCCAGTCATCCGTATCCAGCGAGGTAGCTGCGCGGCTGCGGGTCTTTTGCTCCTGCAGCGCTTTATCAAAAGCCGCTTCGTCCACATGTAGCCCATTCTCACTGCCTATCAGCCTCGTCAGGTCTATCGGGAAACCGAAAGTATCGTAGAGTTCAAAAGCCGCTTTACCATCAATGGTTTGTGTATTGCGCCCCTTTGTTTCAGTAATAATATCATCTATCTTTTTCAACCCCTTATCCAATGTTCTCAAAAATGCCTCTTCCTCTTCCTTCACCACGCGGCTCACCAGGTCTATCTGCTTATGCAGTTCGGGGAACACCTCTTCAAACTGCTTAGCCAGTACCGGCATTAGTCTGTGAAGTAGCGGTTGCTTATGGTCCAGGTAGGAGTAGTAGTAGCGCACTGCACGGCGCAGTATACGGCGTATCACATAGCCAGCACCGGTATTAGATGGCAACTGACCATCAGCGATAGTAAAGCCAATAGCACGTATATGGTCAGACAGTACCCTGAAGGCGACGTCTTTCTTACTGTCAGTATAAGTATATTTTCTGCCGGTGATGTGCTCAATGTGTTCTATAGTGCCGGTGAACAGGTCCGTATCATAATTGCTCTGCTTGCCCTGCAGCACGCGCACAAGGCGTTCCAGTCCCATGCCCGTGTCCACATGCTTTGCGGGTAGTGGTACCAGGCTGCCGTCCTTCTGCC
>CAINOM010000124.1 GCA_903851455.1 uncultured Bacteroidota bacterium
GCAGTCACACCTGCAAAATTCTGTGGATAGAACACCCGGAAACCATGTTAATTATCTAAGCGACATTGGCGGTTTTCACTATCTCTGCCACTATTTCAGACAGCCCCTTTGTTGTCGTCGGCTTTATCAGGCAGTTGGTGGCACCCAGTTGCAATACCTGGTTTTTGTCTTCAGGAGAAGAAGAAGTGGTGAGTACGATCACCGGTATTTGGCTGAATGCTTCTGACGACTTAATTTCTTTCAGAATGTCTTTACCATGCACTTTGGGTAAATTCAGGTCCATTACAATAATGTCCGGAAATTCAGTCATCGTCCTCAAATAGCCAGACACAGCGCCTCCATCGTTGATCACGTCCATCTGGTACGCGACATTATTGCTTTGCAACGTATCCTGTAAAAGCTCTACATCATCCGAATCATCTTCTATCAATAATATGCGCAAAGTTTTTTGCATAGAAACGCTATTCCTTTTTGTACAAACCTTTCAATGATGAAATAACATCATTGGAACCAAAGTATGATCAAAGATAACAATAAAGGTCAGTATTAATATCGTTCGGATACTGACTTGCGATATGCGCTCCCGCCTGAAGAAGTTTACCCTAAAATGTTTTCACTCCGAATAAAATACCCGTTATGTTTGCACCTGAATGAAAAATGCGCTTATTCAACTGAACATTGCTGTGGTATTATGGGGCTTCACGGGTGTGCTCGGCCGGGCTATATCGCTGGATGCGCCGGTACTGGTATGGTACCGCATGCTCATGACCGCGGTGTTTGTAGCCGTCATCATTACTTATCGCAAACAGTGGGTACCGGTAGAGCGCAAAGATGTCGGTCAGCTGGCAATAGTCGGTTGCCTTATGGGGCTGCACTGGGCAGCTTTTTACGGCGCTATTAAGTTTGCAAACATTTCCATAGCATTGGTCTGTCTTTCCACCGCCAGTGTCTTCACGTCCCTGCTCGATCCATTTGTAAATAAAGGCAAGCATGATATAAAGGAAGTATTGCTCGGCTCTTTGGCTATTGCAGGTGTTTACCTCATCTACCGCTTCCAGGAATTCTATGGCATGGGCATTGCCTGTGGCGTCACTGCCGCTATACTCAGCTCAGTATTTACAGTGCTCAACAAAAAGATCGCCCACAAATACCCTTCACGCACCATGGTCTTTTACGAGATGTCCACAGGCTGGGTATTTATTTCCGCGCTCATACCATTGGTATTTTTCTATCGTCCGCAGACACGGTTCTGGCCTGCCTCCGGCGATATGTCGCTGGCCGGCATGGTTCACAACGACTGGCTGTGGCTGGTGATCATGAGCCTCTGTTGCACCGTCTGGGCACAGTCGTTATCCTTGAATTCACTAAAGAAACTGACGTCTTTCACGGTTACATTATCTGTAAACCTCGAGCCTATCTACGGTATATTACTGGCATTCGTGTTCTACAATGAAAATACCGAGATAATTTTCAACAAGGGCACCACCAACCTCAACTGGGGCTTCCTCATAGGCATGGGGCTCATCCTGCTTTCAGTTGCACTACAGATGCTGAGATTGCTAAAGCCCAGGTTCGCCGCCGCCGGTTACATAAAAGAAAAAGGTGGGATCGATTAAACCCCAAACCCCTGAAGGGCTTTCCGTGCGTAACTCACGCTACTTCACCCGCTCCTTCGGAGAGGGCTGGGGAGAGGTCTCTCACGGCGCCACGGTCACATACCCCGCTTCCAGCTCCACCACATCCCGGCGTAATACAAACTTATAGACCCCACGTTTCTGGAAATTCCTCTTATCTATGACCGTCTTAGGAACGTTTATCCTCGGCACTTCAAAGATCATATTGCCCCGGTCATTGTAGAATTTCACTGAATAATGGTGAGCGCTGACATCGTCGGGCAAATTCATATGCACATGCCCATTTTCGCCGTCTGCGAACACATACCTTGAAATAACAGCTGCGGCAGCACTACCGCCCTGGTCGTCAAAGGCCACCGTTATTTTCTTTTTTGCAGCACTGATCTTATTTGCAGTGCCGGCAAAAGCCTCTTCGGCCACGGCAGTAGTATCAAACTCAAATGAGATCACAACCTTATGCTTTCTCGTTGTGTCCTGGCTGGTCATAGAACCATTACCCCGGCTTGGCCTTGATGTCGGTAGCCCATTGGCTTTACCAACGTCGATCATTTCTTCCGTGATCACAAACCGCTGAATTGAGTCATTTGCTGGCATCGAAGTATCAGCATGCTCCAGCATTGCCCTGTCCACGTTTACACAAAGCCGGTTGCTGGTCCACGTCACGCCCGACTTGAATGTTATTACCAGTTTATAGAAATTCTTGCCCGCTACCGGGTGGGCATCTGCAAAAGCCTGAAGCCCTTTGTCCAGTACTTTCACATAACCAATATTCTGCTTGATGTTGTTGCTGTCGGTCGAACGAAGCACAGCTATAGATTTTACGTTCGCGTACTGGCTTACCCATGATAAGATCACAACTCCCTTATCAGCCGAGCCGGCCATGTCTGGCAGTGAGGGCTGGGCCACGGCACTAAATACCTTTAGAAATAGAAGAAGAAAGCATATAACGCGTATGGCACGCCACCCCGGAATCATATACCAAACCTAGTGCAAAATCACCAATAAGTAAATAAACAGGCCTAACGAACCATCAGAAACTATTTGTTAAAAGTATCAACTTATCTATTATCTTAGCTTCGCCTGTTCACAGGCTTTTACTCATTAAAACATAATATGGGATTATTTACTAAAAAACCGATCGACAGCCTGATCCATGATTCCTCCGACGGAGAAACAAACCTGAAACGCACACTTACCGCGGGCAACCTGATAGCCCTTGGTATAGGTGCCATCATTGGTGCAGGCCTGTTCGTGAGAACGGCCGCTGCTGCGGCCAACAATGCAGGACCTTCGGTTACAATAGCTTTTGTAGTTGCTGCGCTCGGCTGTGCGTTTGCTGGTCTGTGTTACGCCGAATTTGCTTCAATGATACCTATAGCGGGCAGCGCCTACACCTACTCTTATGCCACGATGGGCGAACTCGTAGCCTGGATCATAGGCTGGGACCTCGTGCTGGAATATGCGGTTGGCGCGGCTACTGTGGGCATCGCCTGGAGTGAGTACCTGAATAAATTACTGGCCATATTCAACATGCATATACCGTATAAATGGTGCCACTCCCCTTTTGAAATATGTACTTCCCCGTATTTTCCGGATGAGTTCGGCATGCATGGACTTATTAACCTCCCTGCCTTATTCATCATCTTTATGCTCACCATGCTGCTGATCAGGGGTACCAAGGAGTCAGCCTTCGTGAACGGCATCATTGTTATTTCCAAGGTGGCCATTGTGATAATTTTCATCATCTTAGGCTGGAATTACATGACCCCTGCTAACCACACTCCTTATATCCCCGCAGCTACCACGTTTGTTGACAATTACGGTGTAGCGCACAAATATGGCGGCATCTGGGGCATACTCGGTGCAGCAGGTGTTGTTTTCTTTGCCTTCATCGGCTTTGACGCAGTTTCCACCGCCGCACAGGAAGCTAAGAATCCTAAGAAAGATATGCCCATCGGTATCCTTGGGTCGCTGGTCATATGTACCATATTGTACATTTTATTTGCCCATGTGCTTACTGGCGTCGCCAGTGTTAACGACTTCCGTACCGCTGGTAAAGAAGGTTCTGTGGTCTACGCCATTCAGACTTACATGCACGGCTACGGCTGGCTCGGCAACCTGGTTACCGTCGCCATTTTGTTCGGTTTCTCATCGGTGATACTGGTTATGCTCATGGGCCAGTCCAGGGTATTCTACTCCATGAGCCGCGACGGCCTGGTGCCAAAAACATTCTCAAACCTGCATCCTAAATACCAGACCCCATATCATTCTAACTGGATATTCCTGGTTTTTGTCGGCGGTTTTGCAGCATTTGTACCCGGTGATATTGTAGGCGATATGACGAGCATTGGCACCCTGTTCGCATTCATTCTTGTGTGTGCGGGTGTATGGATTTTGCGCATCACAAACCCAGAGCTGCAACGCTCGTTCAAGGTGCCAATGGTACCTGTTGTATCAACCCTTGGCATCCTGGTTTGCGCTGCAATGATAGCCGGCCTGGGGTGGACAAACTGGGTGCGCCTCGGTGGCTGGCTGGTGATCGGGCTGGTTATCTACTTTGCATACAGCCGGAAGAACAGTAAGCTTAAGTAGAAAAATAATTGAGGTTATTACTTGCAATACTTCGCACAATTATTTATCTTGTGGGTAGGTGCGACCAAAACACGTTAGTTAAACTAAAATCACTATTCTGAAAAATTTAATTGCTTGCTGACCGGGAAAAAGATACTTGTAGCCGAGGATAATGTGCTTAACCAGAAAATTGCAAATTTGATTTTGCATAAAAAGGGAGCTATTGTCGTCGCTGCATTGAACGGGAAAGAAGCTGTCGAGCTACTGCAGCAAAGTAATTACGACCTGTTGCTCATGGATCTCCATATGCCGGAGATGGACGGATTTGAGGCCGCGGCGTTCATCAGGACCACACTTAAAAGCAGTATTCCCATAGTGGGCGTTACAGCCAGCCATTGGGAAGATGATTTTGAGGCCTGTACCAAAATAGGTATGAACACCTGCATCTCAAAACCGTTTTACCCTGACAACTTGTGCGATCTTATTTTTAAATTAATTGAAGAAAATAAGACAGAAGACAGATAGTAAGCTAACCCCTAAAAAAAACGCGCTTATATGGACACACCACTCTTAGATCTCGGTTATTTGCAGGAAATCTCGCAAAACGATAATACCTACATGTACGAAGTTATCAACCTGTTTCTCGATACCGTACCCAAAAGCCTCGAAACGCTCGACCAGCTGATCCGCGAAACAGACGATTTCGATTCGATCCAGCGCCGTGCTCACTCATTAAAGTCGAGCTCAAATGTCATCAAAGTGCGCGGCATGTATGATAATGTAGCCCAGATAGACCAGCTCGCCCGGTCAAAAACCGGCAAGGACGAAATGATCACACGCATTACAGAAACACTTGCCGTCTTCAATGAAGCCCTGCCCCTGATAAAGGCAGAGAGAAAAAAGAATAAGCCTGCAAAATAGTCCCCCTCTATTCGCACTTATTATATGTTATATTTTCAAAAGTGCCTTTACACCTTAAAGTGTTTAGGCACTTTTGCTATATTGTCATTGGGGCATATTCTACCCAACAATCTTATAGACATATTTTTGTATTCATGTATGTAATATTAATTATTTAAGACTTGATGGCAAATATTTGATTACATATTAACGCTTTCTTGCAAAATATTTGGCATGTTTTTTTCGTTTAGTAACCTAAACGGGAGCGTATGATACTGCGGGAATACAAAGTTTCGTTCAGAAACAACAAGGCCATCGGGGCCGATTCACTTAGAGGCGTTAGCTATCAAAACATGATCAACTGCTCAAAAAGAGGCGCCAAAAGGTTTGTCAATTGGCTGGTGGTCTTTGGTACTGACGAAAACGATGCCATCCACAACGCCGACGAAATGGTGCACGATTACTTAGGTCCACACCTTGGATTATCGGTCTAATCAATTCAACAACTTCTTCACGGGCTTCCCTATACATCCATCGGGCATCTGAATATGCAATAATGCTGCCAGTGTGGGGCTTATGTCAGTCATATTCACCACCTCATGTGTTTCTCCTTTCGGCACATGCCAGCCATACCATATCAGCGGTATATGCGTATCATACGGGTTCCAGTTGCCGTGCGTAGTTCCCGCAAAGTGGTCACTCTCAAACCACCCTGGATTATAGATTATCTGCAGGCAGCCGCTTCTCGCATAGTTGTAGCCGTTTATAGCCATTTGCCTTATCGGCTCAGGCACTGCAGCATTGCCGATGTTCTCCATGTCTATCACGTACGAAACAGGCACCTTGTACTTGTCAGGCATAATATTCAGTAGCCAGTTGCGAATGTCATGCTTCACCACCTCGCGGTTGATCGACTTGTCTGTCGCCAGCAACGAGTCATTCAGATACACCTGGTAGTTAAGTATGGTGCTCACCAGCTTTACGTCCTTCTTGTAAATATCCCGCAGATAATTATTCAGATCATCAGTCACATTAAATGCGATCCCCGCGGGTATGTTCTTATCTTTCAGGAACTGTGGATTGTGCGCACCACCGTGGTCTGCTGTCAGGAACAATAAATAATTGCCCCTGCCCACCTGCTTGTCCAGGTAGCTCAGGAACTCAGCGATCTCTTTGTCCAGCCGCACATACATGTCCTCAACCTCCATCGCATTGGGCGCAAACTGGTGCCCCGCATAGTCGGTGCTTGATAAGCTCACACAAAGAAAATCAGCGTCATCACCCTTACCCAGCTCTGTTCCTTCTATGCATGCCCTGGCCATTTCAAAAGTCAGCGTATTTCCTGCCGGCATAGCCTTAACAGCCGCCAGCCGGTCTGCCTTACTGAGCATATTGAATTTATGCGGGAATACAGGTTCGTTCTCCCCCTTAAATGCATCTTCATAAGCAGTGTTATCCTTTGTGCTCTGAGTGTAGCAGCTTACACTATCGCATAACGACCAGTTTAGTTTCGCCAGGCTATCTGCCAAACCGCGTTTATTAAAGGCTTTCA
>CAINOM010000125.1 GCA_903851455.1 uncultured Bacteroidota bacterium
AGCAAGGACTTAGACCATGCGGTTAGAAACGCCACTGCCTCAGGTGCGTAAGGTGATAGCGCTCTATTCTGCAGATCAGCCGGGTGGCGACCCGCAATGACGCGGACGGATAAATTAGAAAGATGCGTCATGCGTATCACTACATCCCCGCACTTCGGCCTGTGTCAGCCGACCATGTACATGAAAATACTTGCCCAGACGACCACAAGGACAATCATCCTCACCAAGTATCACACCACGATCTTCGGTCAACAGAGCATGGCCAGGATAACTTCTTGGCAGTATAGAAAGCACCTCGATCACCCCCTCCTCGCCATGCGCCGCAGGTTTAAAATCATCCACTCGACGGACAATAACATCCGAAAAAACCGGTGCGTGTAAGTGCCCCTCGCGACACTCCATGTAGAGCGAGCCCGTCTGCTCGACCATGCCGTAATAGTTGATAACTTGCGTCAAGCCAGCGACGTACTTCAACATCTCCTTAAACTGATTATTGTCGACCATTTGGTCTTGTAGCTTCTTCCAGCCGCCGCCATGAAGCAAGATAGCACGATCCAATGCCAATCTAGAATTACTCTTTAATAGGGACTGAACCAAATATTGCCAAATCATAAAGGTGAAACCGAAAACGAAGATAGGTCCCTCACAATGTCTTTCGATAAAAGAGTTAACCGCGCTGATATCAAGTTGCATATCATTATTTAGTGCGTATGTCACATCCAGTCCAAACATTGAGAAGCCGAGAATACCAGCTCCTCGAGCAGAAAAAGCCAATCGATCCTTGAGCACCGAAGGGGAATCGATCACCAACATGGGAATGCGTTTTTTGCCAAGCAAGTCCGTCATTAACCGGGACAATACTTTGGTTTGCAAAGATGCCGTTGCTTTGTCGAGAAAAATCTTCGAAACCTGCTGGCCACTAGTGCCCGATGACGTCATAGTCTTAAAGACATCATCCCGAGGGATACTCAACAGATCAAACTCCTTAAATAGCCGAACAGGTAAATAAGGCACATCTTCTAACCTTTCCAGACGAGAAGGCTCAACCTGCAGGGCCTGTATAACCTGTTGATACCCCAGGCATTGCTCAGCGTGCCACTGGATAAGCTGACGCATCGCTTCCAACATAACCTTTTGCTTAGATGTCGAGTCAAGACTATAGGGCTCATAATCCAGCCAGTGAAGAAAATCGGGCGCGAGCATCATGCGAGCCACCGTGCCTTCTCAGGCTGCAAATCAGTGTATCGCAGCTTCCCGGACTCATTACGCGGCAGCACATCGACTTCATATACAGCAACGCCTTGCGCTCCGATCCTTAAGCTAGTCATTACTGCCTTTTTGAATTCGAGGGCCCGAGCTGCGTTGCCAACAGTCAGATAAACTTCCAGCATATCATCGCGTCCGGAACAGGCGGCATCTACCTCTGCACCGAACAACTGCAGCTCCACGTCTTCTAGATTTACGCGGTTTCCGAAAATTTTTATAAAGCGCTTTTTGCGGCCGACGATCTGGTAATAACCATCATCATCTCGCATGGCTAGATCACCTGTATGCAGGACGCCGCAGTTAATATCCCCGAGTGATAAGTCGGCACGGCTTTCTGCGTAGCCAAGGGAAACATTGGGTCCGCGATAAATCATTTCACCAACGAGATGAGCATCGGACAGAACAGCACCCGTATCAGATTGCAGTTCAAGTACACCACCAGGAATAGGAATGCCAATCGTGCCGGCTTTAGCTAACGCTTGCTCCGCTGGAACATACGACATGCGTGGAGAGGCTTCTGTCTGTCCGTACATTGCGAAAAACCTCCTGCCCGTGTTCTCACAATAAGTTGCGTATTCAAGGGACAGATCAAGACTCATGCGGCCGCCAGCCTGGGTCAACGTGCGAAGATGCGGTAAATCCATGCCGGTAAATCGAAGTTTCTTCAGAATCTCGAAATGATAAGGCACGCCGGATAGGCTTGTCGTCCCGACGTCTTTTAAAAAACTCCAGAAATCCCGATTAAAGAAAGTCTTATTGGTAACAGCCAGTCCAGCACCAACCCATAAGTGGCTATGAAGGATGGATAGTCCGTAGGAGTAATTGGGTGGCAAAGTAGTGATGGAGAGCTCATCGGCACTCAGCGCCAGATACTCGGAAATGGCTGATGCGTTGCTCCACACATTCTGGTGGGATAGGCGGACATATTTACTGCTCCCCGTACTGCCTGACGTGCTGAGCAGTAATGCGAGATCGTCGTGAAGAGCAGGAAAGTCAA
>CAINOM010000126.1 GCA_903851455.1 uncultured Bacteroidota bacterium
GTTCACCGTTACCACCGCAGTAGCAGCAGCCGTGCCGCAACTGTTGGTAACGGTATAAGAGATAGTAGATGTGCCACCTGCCACGCCGGTTACGAGGCCTGTGCCGCTCACCGTGGCAATGCCCGGCGATACCGAGCTCCACACACCACCTGCTGTGCCGGTAGCATCACTTAATAAAGTCGTAAAGGTCGCACAGACAGTAAGCGAACCCGTGATCGCACCTGCACTTGGCGACGGGTTCACGGTTACCACTGCCGTTGCTGAAAGCGATCCGCAGCTATTCGTCACTGTATAAGATATGGTCGAAGTTCCCGCGGCGACCCCGGTCACCAAACCTGTTCCGCTCACAGTAGCTATCCCGGGGCTGAAACTGCTCCACACCCCGCCCGGGTCTCCTGTGGCATCACTCAATGCAGTGGTTGTCGTTGGGCAAACAGTCAATGATCCTGTTATCGTTCCCGGTATTGGTAATGGATTCACGGTCACCACCTTCGCCACCCCACAGGTGCCTATCGCATAAGAAATGGTCACGGTCCCCGCAGCAGTGCCGGTCACAACACCGGTGCCACTCACCGTTGCATTTCCGGTTCCCGGTACGGAGCTCCATACACCGCCGGTCGTCGCATCAGTAAGATTGGTAGTGGCGCTCACGCACACAGTAGGTGTGCCGGTGATCGGTAGCGGACAAAGTATAAGTTCGTCTGCCCCTATGGTAGGTGTTACCCTTCCGTCCCCGTCTATGTCGGTTACTATACCGCCCACGAACAGACCGGCATTCAGCCCGGCATTAGCTGGCAGTATCTGCAGGTGCAGATCTGTTGGCGATACAAATGTGGGCGACAGATTTATGGAATTCAGATTACCTCCAAAGCCTGCCTGTATAGCGGCAATATTCGCACGGTTAACAGTTAAAAATCCAAGGTTCGTACCCGTTGTATAATAGTCATTATAGTTGATGGTGCCGAATATGGTATTAGGATTAGCACTGTAAATACTATATCTGGTTCCAACGGGAACGCCCGCCGTTTGGTTGTTGGCCAGTATATTGTCCAATAAATTCATTGAACCTGGCAGTGTCACCCCGTTAACGCAAATAGCGGCAGAAGTCCCAGATGTCTGGTTAAGATTCATATTAATTGAATTCTCAACAATATTGTAACCTGTTCCAAAATCGGCATAAATGCCATATCCATTATTGGCCACCGCACCGGCACCTCCGGCAGTTACGCTTGTAATAAAATTATTGAAAATGTTGATATTCGCAGACGAGCTGTTTGCCCGCAACCATATCCCGTAGGCCGCAGCTCCTGCAATCGCCGAAAGTCCCGAAATTTTGTTGTCATAAATGTTTACGCCGTAATGCGCGCCATTAATGAGCATCCCTACTTCCTGAGTAAATGCAGAGGTCGATGTACTGATCAGGTTATTGTTCACGTTCGAATTAGCCATGTAAAACAATCCCATCGCACGTGCACCGGCAGAAACGGTGTTGTTGTTAATGTTCCAGTTTGAGTCCGCTGTAGAACTGAAACCGTCTATATAGAGGCCATATATCGACCCGCTCACAATATTATTTTGAATCGTGTTACCAACATTCGGGCATTCTGCTACAGAGCCTATTGTGGTCCCGCTTCCGCTCATGATACCATAGGTATTAGTGGTAGGGCTAGCACTGCTCACGATACAGTTCTTGACCGTGTTATTTAATGCACCACGTGTAGGCGATGAGTTGCCAAATCTGATGACATAGCTATTGCCCGCAGCGGCAGTATTGCTCCAAGTCAGGTTCTGACTGGTCGTTGCTGAGTTAGAGCCATCGATCGTCACATATCTGGCCCCATACATATGGAACAAACCGCTCCCGCCCATAGCGCCGGATATGGTCGTGGTGCCGCTTGGCTTGATGGTCAATGTGTTCACTGAGCTGGCATAGCTGTTATAGTTTACCGTTATCGGGAAAGTTTCACTTGGATAAGTAGCATCATCCAGCAGGAAAGTCACCGGCCCAAGCAGGCAGGCCGTGTTGTAGGCATTAACCGCCGCCGTTAGCGTGGTATAAGTGCCCGCCAGGCCCACATGGTACACGCCGCTCAGCGATGCGCCCACTGCATAGGTATTAGGTACAGTAGGTGGAGTAGTGACTGTATTCACATCGGTAGCCACCAGGCCCGTACTTGGATTGGCAGTAATATTCCCGAAATTATCTTCTGCGATCACATAATACGAAACCACATCACCAAATGTCAGTCCGCCCATTGTTGCCATCGGTATGCTAAAACTCCAGGTCCCGCTTATCGTAGTGCCTGATGTAAGTGTGCCCGCTGCGGAGAACCATGCGCCCGCATTCTTCCTGAAATAAACTCTGGGCATCAACGCACCGCTGGTCGGCACCCCGGTGGCATCCGTTATCGTCACTCCGCTCAGCGTCACATCAGCCGGTGTGCAGATATTCGGCAAAGCAGTGTACGTAATAGCCGGTGGCGTAAGATCATTAACGCCACCATCAAATTCATCTGCACCAATATCCGGCGCTGTACCGCCGCCGCATGTAGATGGCAATGGCCCTGGCCTTACCTGTCCGTCTATGTCCGTAGGAATACCTACAGCCGCTCCGCCAGATTCTAAGGGAGTTCCCGAGCATGCAACAATATTAATATGCAGGTCCGTAGCAGAGACAAAGGGCGGAGAAGAAACGATTGAGTGCGTATTGCTGCCAAATCCTGCTTGTATCGCCGCCAGCGTCGCTCGGTTAATACCCAAAAAGCCAAGGTTAGGACCAGTTGTGTAATAGTCATTGTTGTCGATCGATGCAAAAACAGATGCCGCCGCACCGCTATAGATCGCATAACGTTGCGTTCCGATTGTCTGGTTATTAGCAAATATATTGTTCTGCAGATTTATTGCACCCGGGGAGGTAATGGCTGCTGTGACCATTATCGCTGCCGGAGCTCCGGTTGTAGCCGTTGGATTAGTGTTGATATTTACCGAATTATGGTAAATGTTATATCCCGAACCCTGATCGATGTATATGCCTTCCCCATTATTTGCGGCGGTTCCACTTCCAGCACCAGCTATATCAAAAATAAAATTATTATATATATACATTGGCCCCGTAAATCCATCGAGCCATAATCCATACGCACCATACGCAGCCGTGTTATGGATAGCGCTGATCTTGTTATTATAGACACTCACATTGTTCATTGTGCCATTAATGAATATCCCGTCTATTGCAAATGTCAAACCTGCAATTGTTACGCCGGTGACAGTATTGCTGTTTATAACGCTGTACTGGGCAAATGCAAACCAAATTCCGGACACAGTTGAAGAAATAGTATTGCCTGTGATTGATACCTCAAAGTCCGGATCTGACGGGCAACCTTGGTAAAATAAAGTGTACTCTCCGCCGGTGAGCGTATTGTTCTGGATCACAGTTTTACTGTTTGGAGCTTCAGCAAGCGTAAATGTAGCAACAGCACTTCCCACCATTATACAGGTCCCACCAAAAGGATTTGAGCTCTGAATAATACTATTTGTTATCTGGTTATTGGTCGCACCAAGCGTGGTAGTCGGATTACCGATCCTTACCACATAGGTACCTCCGGCTGCAGTGTTCCTTATGGTCAGGTTTTTAGTTGTGCCGCCCACTGTGTTCGACCCGTCTATCGTTACATTGCTGCCCAAAATAAAGAGGATACCTGTCGCAATATTACCGCTGATCACGGGGTTGGTTGCAGCAGCAGGCTTTATGGTAAGTGTGCTATAATTCGCAGCACCAGAGCCCGTCTGCACCAGTGTAGACAATAACGTTTCTGTTGTGTTGGCAGTTACCGTAAACAGGATATCGCCCTGGTGTGTACCCGCATTTACTGCGGAAATAGCCGCATTCAGCGTTGCATACACCGTCGGCCCCAGAGTTCCCGCGCTTGCCGTCACGGTTATCTGTGCTCGTGCCTGCAGTCCAACAAATAATAATAAGACAAATAGGGTTGTCCTTGCAACATTTGCAATACGGGAAGACAATAAGGAAAAGTGCTTCATAAATTTGGGGGATTTCAATACTAAATATAAAAATAAATTCCTACCTGACCAACTTTTATGATCAATGCGTTTATCAATGTATTTATGATAGCTTGCTCAAATGCACTAATTTGCCCTGCTGCTTAAGGCAAACATGATGAGTGATAAACGAAGAATAGCCTTTTTATGCCACCCTTACCACAGGGGCGGCGTTACGCGGTGGATGGCTGATGCCGCCATTGGCGCGGCAGCAATGGGCCTGGAAGTATATTTTATTACCGTAGAGCCGGCTAAGGAATTTGTTTCCGCAGGCGGCAGGGAACGGATGTATGACCTGCTCAGGAATAACACCGGGATAACTTTAATTTCACGGAAAGTAAATTTCACTTTTGAGTTTGGCACGGAACCTTACCGCGCTAATGTCTACGCTGCCCTTATCCGTGAAAAAGTACCCGAAGGCACTGCCGTGATCGTCTCTGATGACTCGGCCGTATGGGCTGCTGCGGGCAGTATTGCCGACAAATACCCCATGATCGGCGTGCTGCATGGCGACCAGGAAGTTTACTACAACCTCGCAAAGAAATATCACCAGCAGATGAGCATTTGTGTCTGCGTATCCAACAGGATAAAAGACACCGCCATCAGGAAATTCTATTACCTCGACCCCAACAGGCTCTACACCATTCCATGCGGCATCAACCTGCCGGAATTTGCCCCTTACACCAAGACCAGTGAGGTCATAAAGCTGGTCTTTATCGGCCGCCTCACTGACTATGAAAAGCGCGCCGCCGACCTCATCGCCATCGGCACCCGGATGCATGAACAGGGCGTTGCTTTTAGCCTCGATATTGCTGGAAACGATGAACTGTCAAAAAAAGACTTTAGTCAGCGGTTCACAGAAGCGGGCATCGGGGATGCTGTATCCTTTCATGGGTGGCTGCCTGCCGGTGACGTTCAAAAACTATTGAATGCCTCCGATATTTTACTGCTGACATCCAACTCCGAAGGCATGCCCCTCGCCATGATGGAAGCGCTGGCTTCGGGATGTGGCTTCGCCGGCACACGCGTGAGTGGTATTGAAGATTATGAACACAACCCTGCCGCCGCCGGCTGCGTTTCGGTATATACGGTTGGCAATATAGCCGAGGCAGTAACCAAAATAAAAAAACTTGCTGCCGTGCCTGCCCGCACCCGCCAGACCGCCGCCCGCAAACTGGCCGAGACCGAATTCAGCATGCAGGTATGCCTGGAGCGCTACTTCAAAGCCATTGGTACCCTGAAGACGAGGATAGCAACGGCCCAGAATATAGGCATGCCGTCAGGCGGCAAGCTTAAATCAAACACCCTCGCCCTCGCCCGCTACATAAAAATGAGCATCCTCCCCCGAAAAAAATAATTCAATGCATTGTTATGCCATTCAAGGATAAATCCCAGCTATTGGTCACATTAATCCATTTTCTTTTTCGGTGTAAAATGAGGGCTGCGCCACACCTCCCCTCCTGTTTTTAGGAGGGGCGTGCCTTAAAGCACAGCGAAGCGTGCTTTAAGGCCGGGGTGGTTGACTCGCGCACGAACAACGCAGTTTTAAAGGCCTGTGGAATTTGCGCCTCAGCGGTTAAACAAAAAACCTCCGCAAAACTGCGGAGGTCCAAAATATAGTTGAGTAATGATTTACATTTTCCAGTCATCAACACTGCCGCCGTCATTGATACCGGCAACAGCAGACACCTCAGGTATTGCCACCGCTTCCGATACTTCAGAAACTTCTGAAGATGAGGTTACACCACCTTCTTCATTTTCCTGGTCGTGATTGAATGCGTCGAAATCGAAATCTGGCATCAGGTCGGTCTTCACATAGTTGATGGTCTCTGTAAGACCGGCAAGAAACTTGTTGAAGTCTTCCTTGTACAGAAACATTTTGTGGCGGTCATAGCCGTTATCGTCAAAACGCTTCTTGCTCTCTGTGATCGTTATGAAATAATCATTGCCGCGTGTGGCACGGACATCAAAAAAGTAAGTCCTTCTTTTACCTGCTTTAATGCGTTTACTGTAGAGGCTTTCATTACGCGTTTCGCCACGGTTCTCACCAAAATTTTTGTTTTCGTACGCCACAATGCTGTGTTTTAAGTGATTAATATGGTACAAATTTAATTAAACAGTCCAAGTATCCAAATTTAATTGGCCCTAGTTTCACGACAAACACATTAAAATTTGATTTTGCTCTTTTATAATGTATTGCCGCAAGAATTATTATAGAAATGATCCGCACCTAAGTTAAAAAACCAGCATAAGTATCAGATACCCGGCATAAGTCCGGCAAATGTCTCGTGAAAAATTAGCTAGAAAAGACTGAACAATACGCCACCATCAAGACACCACAAAATGGTACCCCTTTCCTTTAAGGGTCACGATCTCTATCCCTTCGGCGCCGGCAAAATACCCCCTGAGTTTCCGTATGTACACATCGAGATTGCGGGAGTTAAAAAAAGAGTCATCACCCCAAACCAGCTGCAGCAGCTCTCTGCGCTCTACAGCGCCGTTTGTATGCGCACATAGCTGCGCCAGTATCTGCGACTCCCGGTGAGACAGCTTAATGACCTCTGAAGGTGTATGCAGCTCATACTTACCCGGGTAGAACCTGTAGTTCTTCAACTTCACCTCATCCGGCAGTGACTCCAGCGTAGAGCCGCCGCGGTTCATTATCTTCAACTGGTTCTCTATCCGCACGATCAGCTCTTCCATGCTGAACGGCTTTTTCAGGTAGTCTGTGCCGCCGGAGGAGAAGCCCTTCACTATATCATTAGGCTGCGTCTTCGAGGTCAGGAAGATGATAGGCAGTTGCGGGTTCAGATTGCGGATGTGGGTGGCAAGGGCATAGCCATCTATATCGGGCAGCATCACATCCAGCAGGCAGATATCTGTTGTAAAGGCCGCCACCTGCTCCATTATTTTGTTGCCGTCTTTTTTGTGCAATACCTCGTAGCCGCGCAGCTGCAGTGTATCCTTCACTATGCGCGCCAGGTAGGGTTCGTCTTCTATGTAGAGTATTTTTTTCATAAACCCCCTCCCCCTAAAGGGGAGCAACTAATTTAGCTTTTGTGCTTCTCTTTTATCTTTTGAACTTCTATTGTACAATTTATTTTCGGTGCGAGCCTTTCCATAATCAATTCGCCAAATTATTGCCCTTAATTGAGCACACCCTGGAAAGCTCATTCCCTGGTTCCCCTTCAGGGGAAAGGGGTTTTTCGTGCAGGGGTGAGACTAAAACGTCAATGTGAACATGCAACCGCCTTCGGCGATATTATTTACGGCTATGCTGCCTTTATGCTGCCGCATCACCTGCGCCACATAACTCAACCCCAGCCCATAACCCTTGGTATTGTGCACATTGCCGGTCGGTACCCTGAAAAACTTTTCGAACACCTTTTCTTTGTATTCCTCAGGTATGCCGGGACCGTTATCGGTAAGCGCCAGCCTCACCTTTCCATCTTGCTGGGTGAGGTCTATGTTTATCCGCACCGGGGCCACACCGTATTTAAGGCTGTTGTCGATCAGGTTTACCAACACGCCCTGCATGTGCAGCATATCTACGTGTACCGGGAAGCTATCGCCATTGGCATGAAAAGAAACTTTGGCATCATGCTGGCGCAACCGTGGCTGGAGGGTTTCCAATACGCCGTCTACCAGCTCTTTAAGATCGTGGCTGTTCTGCTGCAGGTATATCTTACCGGTCTCCAGCAGAGAGGTGTTGAGCACCCGCGTTGCCAGCAGCTCCAGCCGGTCCATTTCTGATGTGGCCATACCCAGGTATTCCCTGCTCAGCTTCGGATCATCAATTATGTTGTAGTTGTTCAGGGCTTCAAGCGCTACCTTCACTGTGGCTATCGGTGTCTTCAGCTCATGCGACATATTGCTGATGAAATCATCTTTCAGGTGGCTGAGCTTTATTTGTGATCTCAGGCTATTGAATGTAATAATGAACGCCGCTGCGGTAAGTGAAAGCAGGATAATGACAAAACCCAGTTGGGGCAAGAGCTTCCAGTACAGGTAGTGCCGGTAATTGCTGATCACTACCCCATTGGCATCGGTAAAGAAATTACTGTTAATAAAAATAGCGCTGGCTGCCTTGTTGTTGCTGTCACTGTTGTTTATCCATTCCGACTGGAAGTCCCAGCCATTCTGCCGCATCTGTGAAGTGAACAGCTCATTGAAAATGATGGTGTCCATCCCGAACAGCTTCCTTTCCTCAGCGCCGGATAACTTAACAGTGCCCGCCAGTATGCGGTGTACCGCCTGCGGCGACAGATTAGCCCTGTGCAGTTTGTCCGTATCTGCCCTGGCCGTCTCCATGCTCACATCCATGGGTAGGTTTGCGGCTACCGGGTTCATGCCATTGGCCAGCAGCAGAGAGTCGTTGATCTTTTGCTGCACATCGGTGAATACCTTGGTAAGGTTCTTTTTCAGCTGTTCCTGCTGGTCGGAATACTGACTATAGAGCCACTGCGCGGTGAACAGAAGCAGCAAAACCTGGCTAAACACCATCAGCCCCTTCAGCCACTGTAATTTCGATTTTTTTATTGCCGCCATCGTTGCATAAATGTAGCAAGTTAAGTATTAGAAGCATTTATGTTTAACCTTATTTAACATTGCCTTTAGAGCAGTCGCGCCTGCCAAAGCCCATTTCAAGCGAAGGTGGGTCCAGGCTTATCTGCTACTATCGCCGTCCGTGGCTATAGCACACTTGTACTTTTGTCCTTTATTCAGCCTGCCCTGAGCTTGCCGAAAGGGCACCATACAACATCGGGATTTCTACTGCACTCTCAGTGAGCGTAGCCGAGCTGCTGCCCTGAGCGATAGTTATCGATTTTGCTTTTAATTTCGCATTGATTAACAATTTGCTACCAACAAAGCCTTGTTTGCTCAACTGTCTCTAGCTGCCGGAGTCCAGTAAAAAATTATCTATTACTTTGTATAAATCTTCTTGATTGCTATTTGGCTGAAAAATGAAGTGTGATAATAGTTTTAATTGTTCAACTTCAA